>NZ_JAUBWA010000077.1:0-28477 GCF_036702825.1 Microcoleus sp. A003_D6
CTATCCTTTCTCTTCGCTGTGCTTACCTCAACGGTCAACTTTCAATTTGATATATTTGCCAAAGTGAGATGCACCCACTCCATACTCCATTTACTGTTTCCTTGAGTTTTTCTACTTTAAGCATTGCGTTACCGAAAGATAAAGCATCCTCATTACCGCAGTTGTGCAAATCAAATTTATCTTCCATATTAATCTCTAAGTTTTTTTAACTGTTATCCTAACTATTTTAGAGTAGCATCTCTCTTTTGACAATAGCCCGGCGAATAGAATTTGCGTCTACACAAACAATGTCCGCCTGCGCGGACTAAGAATGTTTTCAACCCGCGTAGGCGGGTTTTGTCTGTGTAGACCCGATTTCCAATCGCCGTAATTTCAATCAATATCTTTCGCCTGATATTCCGCCGCAACGCTATCATTTTCTCCAATTACAGGCAACAAATGCTCGTGCAACTTCATCGCTTGCAAACAACTATTAATCCCCGAAACCGCCCGATCGTACTCTTGAATCTTTTGCTCGTTTTCAGCTTGCCGCCGCAGATTCTTAGCAATCTTTTCCTCCGCTTCCTGGGCTAAAGTTTGCTCGACATAATCGCGGGCTTGACTGTATTTCTGCAAAATATCATCAGCTTGCTTTTGGGCCAGCGGCAACAAATGCTCTTTCAGGGTTTGGTTGACAGTTTGGCGGAAAGTTTGCCGAATAGTTCTAGATACTTTCGGCTCAAAATCCAGCCGCAATAATTGCCGAATAGCTGGTTGCGCGTCCACCATATTTTCGCAGTCAAAACCTTGAGAAGTTTGCTGCAATGTTTCCCGGAATTGATAAATCGAAAACGTGCCTTCATCGTAAAAACGGGGACTTTCTCGCACGTAGCGATCGCACTCAACGCCCGCCGCATTTACCAAAGCATCAGAAACCCGCTTTGATAACTCCTCTAACTGCTGTTCAATTCCCCCATCATTCCCCAACAACCGATAAAGTAATCGATAGTATTCAGACTTGCGAACGCTATCTTTCAAATACTGGAAATAATTATCAACCAGTGACTTAGTAGCCTCTACTAAAATATCTTCCAACTGATTCGCCAAATAATAAAGCGCTTCAACTAAAACCGCAATTAAAGGTGCTGTCGCATTGCGGGGATGATTCCGCAAAGTGCGTCCGTAAGCCGCCTCAACAGAAAATCCGTCTAACAATTCATCCAAGCGGCGGATCATCCGAGATTGCAGTTGCCGAAAGTCTGTATCGAAAATATCGCATTTATTCATAATCATTTCATTGACTTCTTCGGCGATATGTTCGCGAAATTCCTCCCCAACTTGCTGCAATTCTTGATTTAGCCGCAAAAGTTCCTGTGCTTTCATTGCTTCAATTTCGCGGGGCTGGCTGTCCAAATTCCGCTGAATTGTTTGGTAATGTTTCCGCAGTTGAATACACAAGTCTTCTAAGTCGTCAGCAAGATTTTTGAACAGTTGCGGGCGTTTTTCTTCTGTGAGGTAACGGGTGATGGCTGTGCGAAAATCTTCGATTCCGCTATCTTGAATTAATTGAGTAATTAATGGTTGGCCTTGCTCTGCAAGAATCCGCACGTAGTTTTCATTTGGTGTTTCGTAGCTGTTAACTGAAATGCGAAATCTGCTCGGAGATAGCTTGCCGGAATTCGCACAGTAGCGATTAAATTCACTAACAAATTGCGGCGTTTCTTCACTATTGCCGAGCAATTCTGAATCTAATTTATCATATCCAGAAACTCCCTCTTGACTGGTGGCAAAGATTGTATTTAAACCAAAGCGATCGCGCCCTGTTGTCCCTCGAATCAAACTCCCGTAAAATCCCAACAATCCGCTAGTTTTGTAAACTCTCGCAGTATCGCGAAAGTCTGAATTAATCAGATTTTCTAAGCGCTGTCGCAGTTGCGTGTTGTACCAAGTTTCGTCGATGCGGTTGAAAATGTAAAACAGCCGATCGCGAATTCCCGGATTTCCCCGTGTTTTTTCCATCAACTCGGTTTCTTCCGTCGTCATTTCCCCTGACGAAGCCGCTTTCAAAACGCAGACAACCGCCGAAGTATCCGGGCTTTCAATCTTATCGTAAGTCAATTCTGCATCCCGCTGCACCGGCGCATCAATTCCCGGTGTATCGATAATAATATTGCCATCTTGCAGCAGCGGATGATAACAGTAATATTCAACTCGCTTGAGTACAGCACTGTTGCTACCGCGACGGGCATAACTAGCAGCTTCCTTGAGATTGGAAAAGTTAAACTGTTCCATCGAGTAGGTAGCGTTTTCGAGAGTTTGGATGCGATCGCGATTTGCCTCAAAACCTTCTAACAGCAGCATCAAAGCCTTAGCTTTTTTGGCGAGTTCGGATTTATTTTCGCCGCCTTCCGTTTCAATAATTATGTTACATCCCTGAGACAACAGCGACACTACATCTGTTTGATTAATATTAATTTCAGCAGATAAACCTAACTTCTCGCAAAGCACAGAAGCTTGCTGGCTAATCTCAAACTCGCTCAAAAAAGTGAGAACAACGCGCTCTTTTTCCGGCTCAGCAAAGGCGATATAACATTCAGTACCTGTCGCGTGTCCCTCTGCACTGTAGAGCAATTCCCGCTCCAGCAAAGCATTAATCAACATAGATTTTCCCGCACTGAAAGCGCCAGCAAACACAATCTCAAACTCAGGAGAAATTGCTTTTTTCAGAGAAGCTTGTACCGCCGTGATGTCTTGTTGTCGCAAAGACGATTCCTGACGCAGCAGTTGCACTAAAGAATCAACTTGCTCTTGCAGATTGTTGCATTGAGGGGGCATTTGAGTCATGGCGGCAGACTGCTCCTGATTGTGGGAAAATTACCTTATTGTTAATTCTCTGCTAGTTCAGGAATAATCACAACAGTAATTTTACTTATGCGATCCAGGATTCCTGAAAGTGCGATCCTCTTCGAGGGCTGCGCTAACGGCTATTGGGCGGGTAAATCTGGTGTTTCCAGCCAAGCTGCTAAGTCGGACATTTGGGTAAAATTGAGCAAAGCTTCTCCTAAGTTTTCCAATTGGGCGATCGACAATTCCCCGATTTGACTTTGAACTTCGGGACTGATAGCACCTACCCGACGTTCCAACAGACGAACAATCAGTGCTATTTGTCCTGTTTTGATTCCTTCTTCTCTGCCTTCTTCTCTGCCTTCTTCTCTGCCTTCTTCTCTGCCTTCTTCTCTACCTTTTTCTGTTCCTATTCGCACTGCTTTAGATATTGCACCTCGCCGATCTTGGATATAAATCTCCTGTTTTAGCAAGTCACTTAACTCGTCACGATTCAAATTAGCTCTACTTGCTATTGCAAATGCTTTATTGATTTCTGGCACAACTTCCATTGTTTCAGGCACTGTGTTTAAGTCTCTGGCAGTTTTGAGAAAATAAAGCCATTTGTCTGTCAAAGTTTCTAACTCATCCAAACTTTTTTTAAACTTGGGTAACTCAACAAAAACTAATTCGATATCATAAATAGGATAATCACTTAAAAACTCTCTTTCTTTCAGAACAAACCGCGAAGTTACTTTGTCAAAATCCTCAAACATTTCAAAATCAGTGATTGTCAAGGCAATCACTGGATTCAACATTACATATTGATCGGCTGTTTCTAATTGGGTGGAATAAGCTTTAGCTGCATTGTACAAAATTCGCTTTTCAAAAGCCTCTACGTTCAAAACCTGCATCTCGATAATGACAGTTGTGCCGTCATTTAAGTTGGCTCTAATATCTAAGTAAGTATCCTTAAGACCTCGAATTAGCGGCAATGAATAAGGATCGACGATTTCTAAACTTTCGATGGTGGGCTGATTATCATACAGCAAGGCATTCAAAAAACTAATGAGAATGTCTTTGCTATTTTCAGAACCGAAGATTTTTTTGAAGGCAAAATCAGTCTTAGGATTGATAAATGTGAACATATAGGTAATGGGTAATGGGTAATGGATGATTTGTTGTTTATTATTTCTTGGTAAGGTGCGCCCTGCGCACCCTACTACAATTATACAGACAAATCTTGACGTGGTTTAAAAGACTCAACTTCTCGCAACTTCTCGTACAACTCTCGTTCCTCCTCGCTAATTTCTTTGGGAATTAACACCTGAATTTCTACCAATTGATCGCCCCGATCGCCATTTCCGGTTGGATAGCCCTTGTTAGCCAGCCGCAACCGCTTTCCAGACGTTACTCCAGGCGGCAATTTCATCTTTACCAGGCCGTCCAGCGTCGGTACTTCAATATCTCCCCCCAACACCGCTTCGCTGGGAGTCAGTGGCAATTCGCAGCAAATATCTGACATTTCCAATCGAAAAAATGGATGGGGAGAAACCGTGATTTTCAAATATAAATCTCCGCCGCCCATACCTTGATTTCGCAAGCGAATCCGCTGGCCTGATACCATAGCAGGAGGCAGATTCACCTCGATCGCTCGCCCATCTTCCAAACGAATTCGCTCAGTACCACCCGAATAAGCCCTTTCCAAAGGCAGAGTTAGCCTGGCCTCAATGTCTCTTCTCGCTTCGCGATCGACTGTTTCCCTCATTTCCCGTCGCATTTCGCGATCGGCTGTTTCCCGTCGCATTTCGCGATCGGCTGTTTCCCGTCGCATTTCGCGATCGACTGTTTCCCGTCGCATTTCGCGATCGTCAAAATCCCTTCTAGGTGGGCGAGAATTAGCAACATAACTCGTTTTCTTAGAAGCCGTACTCCACGGTTCAGAGGAGGCTACTCCCGGTGCATCATTCGCTGTCGCCATCCTCACTTCCCGGCGTCTTCCGAGCACTTGGTCGAGAAATTTATTAAAATCCGAGTAATCACTAAAATCGACATCTTCGGCGGGTTTTTTGCGGGTTGTTTTAGTGTTTCCCCAAGTTTTGAAATTGGGAAGTCGCACCCCTTGCTTTCCTTGAAATCCCTTTTGTTTCCAGAACTTACTAAACTGATCGTATTGAGCGCGCTTGTCGAGATCGGAAAGAATATCGTAAGCTTCATTAATATCCTTAAACCTATCTTCAGCCGATTTATCACCTGGATTTACGTCAGGGTGCCACTGTCTGGCCAGCCGTCGATAGGCTTTTTTTATCTCATCAGCCGTGGCATCTTTGGGCACTCCCAAAATTAGATAGTAATTGCGAAAATTCTGCATAGTTGGAGAAGGAAGAGGGAAGAAGGAAGAAGGAAGAAGGAAGAGGGAAGAAGGAAGGAGGAAGAAGGAAGGAGGAAGAAGGAAGGAGGAAGAGGGAAGAAGGATGAGGGATGAGGGAAGAACGATGAAGGATGAGGAATAAAGGATGAGGGATGAAGGAAGAACGATGATGTTTTATCCTTCTCGTTTGTTGATTGTACTCACAATTAATCGTGTGAGTTCATCTACTTCTTTGATAACTGGTGAGATTTTTTCTGGTGCTGCTAACCCTACTTTTTCAGAAATCACTAGATGAGTATCCAGTTCTCTGAGCGAACCGAGAGCTATTCGCAAATATCGAATATACTCTTGTCTAGTAACACGCCCATATCCCTCCGCAATGTTAGCTGGTACTGATACAGATGCACGGCGAATTTGACTGGTAATACCATAAATTTCAGAAGAATGAAAAGATTTAGTTAATTCGTAGCAAAGTTGACAAAGATAAATACCCCGCTGCCAGATGTATTGTTCTCTATGGGTCATACAACATAATTTTCTCCTTACTTATCATAGTAATCTTTATCTAATTCCAAGAAGTCTAGTGTAGGAGAGAAGAAAGAAAAGGATCTGAGAAGAATTAGGAAAAGAGATGTCACAAATTCTATGCTGAAAATCCGCTATTTTCCTTCTTCCTTCTTCCCTCTTCCTTCTTCCTTCTTCCTTCAATTAGAGCCAATCGTCGTCATCATCCCAATCGTCGCTTTGATTTTGATAAGGGCGAGTCGGGCGGTTACTGCTGCTTCTGCGATCGGGTACGCGATCGTAGGAGCGATCGCGATCTGGCATACGATCGCGATCGCCCATACGATCGGGAATTGGATCGACAGTCGATCGCCTGTACGGTTTAGCATTGGTATAATAGCTGCTGTCATCGCTGCGCCGCTTCGTACCGTCGCCCGTAAAAGTCCGCTTCACAGACTCAAAGAAATCATCATCATCGTCATCCTCAGCAAAAGCTGAAACTTCCCGGCTCAAATCGTAAAGAGCATCCTGCAAATCCGAGCCAACTTGATCGACTCCCCGCTCATCATTGCGTTCCAAACTGTCTCGCAATTCCCGAATTAAAGTTTCAATTCGCTGGCGGCTTCTTTGAGCAAACTGCATTCCGCGATCGAGCGCCACCTCTCGCAACTGCCGCTCAGCTTGATAAGCTAAAGCTTCAGCGCGATTGCGCTTTTCCACCCTTTCCCGCTGCAACTTATCAGCTTGAGCAAACTGTTCCGCATCGCGAATCATTTGATTCACTTCCTGCTGAGTCAGCGTCGAAGCACCTTGCACAGTAATACTTTGTTCCCTGCCGGTAGTTTTGTCCAAAGCAGTCACCAACAGCATCCCGTTAGCATCAATATCAAAAGCTACTTGTACCTGCGGAATCCCTCGCGGTGCCGGCGGAATTCCAGTTAGTTTAAACCGTCCCAAAGACTTATTATCTCTGCCTAATTCCCGTTCCCCTTGGATGACGTGAATTTCTACCACAGTTTGGTTGTTTTCAGCAGTCGAAAAAATGTCCGATCGCCTGACTGGAATAGTAGTATTCCGAGGAATCAGTTTTTTCATCACCCCGCCGATAGTTTCCAAACCCAGAGACAGCGGCGTCACATCCAACAGCAGCACATCCCGGACATCCCCGCCCAAAATCCCCGCTTGAATTGCAGCACCCACCGCCACAACCTCATCGGGATTCACATTTTGATTCGGTTCGCGATCGATCAAACTGCGAACCACTTCCTGCACCAAAGGAATGCGAGTAGAACCGCCGACCAACACAACTTCATCAATGCGAGAAGGACTCAAATTTGCATCGGCCAAAGCTTGTTTCACCGGTCGCCGCAGCCGCTGCACCAAATCCGTGCACAACCCCTCAAATTGACCGCGAGTCAGCCGCGTTTCCAGATGCAAAGGCCCATCTTCATTCGCATCGATAAACGGCAAATTAATCTCCGTGACACCGACTCCAGACAGTTCAATCTTGGCTTTTTCTGCCGCTTCGATCAACCGCTGCAAAGCTTGGCGGTTTTTCCGCAAATCCACGCCTTCTTTTTCTAAAAATTGTTCGGCCAACCAGTCAACAATTTTAGAGTCAAAATCATTGCCACCTAATTGAGTATCGCCGCTAGTTGCTTTAACTTCAAATACTCCGTCTCCCACGTCTAAAATCGACACATCAAAAGTACCGCCGCCCAAATCAAACACTAAAATAGTTTGACTTTCTCGCCTGTCCAAACCATAAGCCAAAGAAGCCGCTGTCGGCTCATTTAAAATCCGCTTGACATCAAGTCCGGCAATTCGTCCCGCATCGCGCGTCGCCTGTCGCTGCGAGTCATTGAAATAAGCGGGAACAGTAATTACAGCCCCCGTTACCTCTTGTCCTAGATAGCGGCTAGCTTCATCGGCCAGTTTCCGCAAAACCATCGCCGAAATTTCTTCTGGGGCAAAATCTTTTTTCAGGCGGGGACACTTGACTTTGATGTTGCCGTTTTCTTCGCGCTTGGTTGTATAAGGGACGCGCTTCGATTCAGGAGTCAGTTCGCTATATTTGCGTCCGATGTACCGTTTGACGGCGTAAAAGGTGTTTTGCGGGTTGAGAACAGTTTGGCGTCTGGCCATCTGTCCGACAAGGCGTTCTCCTTCTTTTGTGAAAGCAACCACCGAAGGAGTTGTCCGCATCCCTTCTGCGTTGGCAATCACAACCGGTTTGCCGCCTTCCATGACGGCTACTACTGAGTTTGTCGTTCCGAGGTCAATGCCAACTACTTTTCCCATACGTCCATTGTCTCCTGTGGCGTTGTGTGTAGCCTTTTCAATATAAGCGTAAGTACGATCGCATTAATTGTACCGCGCCGAGAAGCGGGGCTGCGGGGGGATTGCCTCACCTGCGGCTGAGGTTGCTGGGGTTGGCTGGGTGCGATCGCCCTTTTTTCCATAGGGTTTGGCGCAGCAACCGAGGAGCAAATTGATTAGAATGGAGAGCAAATTATGGAGTCAATTATAATGACCAGTCTCAAAGAAATATTAAAATCCGTTCAATTTGTGGTTGATGCTAACGGTAAAAAGAAAGCCGCACAGTTGAGCATATCGGCTTGGGAAGCTTTGATCGACTGGATCGAAGATCGGGAAGACGAACAGATTTTCAAAACGGCGATGACGCAATTGCAAAAATGCGGTGGCAGTCCCGAAAAAGCGGGTTGGCTTGATTGGGAAGCCGTTAAAGATGAATGGGATGAAGATTGAGGTTATTAAATGTATCGAATTCGGTTATTGGCATCTACTCACGATGAGAGGCGAAACTTACCAGGAGTCATTCGCCAGCGAATTAAGAAAATAATTGAGGCGCTGGGTGAAGATGCACGTCCTGACAACAGCATTATGCTTCGATTTTATGCAAACGCAAATTGGGAACCCAGGCGAATTAGAGTTGATTTGTGGAGAATCATTTACGCTGTTGATGATGAATTTCAACAAATCGCTGTCTTGGCTATCAGGAAGCGTCCGCCTTATGATTATGAGGATATGCTTGATTTGTTAGCTGAGTTGGAGTGATGATTACAAAGCTGACGCTTGAACAAGATTAATTTTCGCTACAAACTTAAGGAGGTCAGAGTTATGCAAAGTATTAAAGTGCGATCGCGCGTTGGTTCCGACGGGATGTTGCATTTGCAAATCCCCGGTGGTATCAAAGATACAGATTTGGAAGTTATTGTAGTTTTCCAGCCCGTAGCACCAGCAACTGAGGCTAAAACACCGGAAGATTTAGGCTGGCCGCCCGGTTTTTTTGAGAGAACTTTCGGGTGCTTTCAGGATGAACCTTTAGTCCGAGGAGATCAAGGGGAATATGAAGAGCGAGAGGAATTGCTGTGATTTATTTACTGGATACCAATACCTGTATCGGTTACTTGAACGGCAGATCGGTTGGAGTTTTGCGAAGGTTGCAGGCTCTATTTTCACAGGATGTCGCAGTATGTTCTGTTGTTAAAGCTGAACTGTTCTATGGATCTATGAGAAGCAACAATCCCGCTCGATCGCTTGCCCAACAGCAAGATTTTTTGAATCGCTTTATATCTCTTCCCTTTGATGACCAGTCTGCTGTAATTTACGGTCAAATTCGCGCTCAATTAGCTGCATCTGGGACACCCATTGGCCCTAATGACCTTTTGATTGCCTCTATTGCTCTTGCTAACAACCTAATTCTGGTAACTCACAATACCCGCGAGTTCAGCCGCGTTGAAGGTTTGCGTCTGGAGGATTGGGAAATAGAGGCATAACTTTAGCTGCTGGAAAAGGAGGGAGCGATCGCACTTGAAAATATGCAATTGCGATCGCCCGTAGCTTTCAACAATATTTTTACAAGCCAATCACTGAATTGCTGCTTGCAAAGGGCGATATATTTTAGAGGACAGCGATGATTGAAAAACTTACTCCCGAACAAGAAGATTTAATGCTAGTTTATGATGATAAGTGGTGGGAAATCATGTACTCCACTGAGCCGATCGATCGCCCAAAAGCAGCAAAGGCAGTTAAACAAGCTTACCTCGCAATTGACGAAAAAGAACCCGAAATTATTTTTTGCGGTAGCCCCTACGAAGCCGCTAATCTTCTTATGAGCTGCGAATCACTTACTCAGCTATATGAAAGATTCGGAGCCAACCTTTTTGAGAAATTTGCAGAGCAACTGTACAACGAGACTTGGGAAAATATAAGCGAACAGCTTTCAGATGAGTTGTCGGGCACGTTTTACCCGCAAGCATGGAATAGATTTTCTGATATTTTTAAGGAACTATTGGAAGCAAGCATTGGTGAAGTAGAGTTTTTTCACGATAAAGATTATGAACCTTTAGATTCTATAGTATGGGCAGAATTTACGGCAGGTTGTGACTTCTGCTTCTCCGTCTTAAAGTGCAAATACAACCCCATAAAGTGGCAAGCACTTCAATCTTTGACAACTCAATGCGGCTGGATTTTTACCTATAAAAAAGTTTGCATTGTGTGCGATCGCCCCCGCATCCTCTCCTTCGACAGCCAACACCGCCTCCACGCCGAAGGAGGGCCCTCCATTCAATTTGCCGATGGATACAGCATCTATTCCTATCACGGCGTCACCTTACCCGAAAAATACGGAAAAATCCACCCCAACGAATGGCAAACTCAATGGCTTTTAGAAGAAGAAAACGCCGAACTCAAGCGAGTGCTAATTCAAGGAATTGGTTACGATCGCATTTGCGAACAATTAGCAGCAGTTGTATTAGATACTTGGCAAGAATACACTTTATTAAAAATTGATACAACCGTTGACATAGAGCCAATTTATCTGTTAAAAATGACTTGTCCCAGCACGGGATTTATTCACGCTTTACGAGTGCCACCCGATATTAACTCAGCACGAGAAGGGATTCGCTGGGTAAATTGGGGAGTCGATCCAGAGGATTTTTCAGTACAGACTTGAATGGCATTACAGTTTTATCAACAAAAGTGCTAAACTTATTTTCCCATAACTTACGCTCTCCATCGGCTTATGAGCGAATATATTGAGCAAATAACAACCAGTGGTTTTGCGATCGCATCCAATATTATTGACACAGATACAATCGCTCGACTCAGCCAAGAATTGGAAGCAGTCAATGCTGCTGAACCAAAAATGAAGCATGGGCCAAGTGCGGGCGGAATTAGAAATATATTAGATATTTTACCTAACATCCGAGGATTAGTTAATGACGATAGTCTGCGAAAATTAGTTGAACCAATTTTGGGGAAACAAGCAGTCATAATACGCGGCATCTTATTTGACAAAACACCGGCAGCAAATTGGAAAGTAGCATGGCATCAAGACTTAACTATTGCAGTGCGGGGAAAAATTAACGTTCCTGGGTTTAATACTTGGTCGATAAAAGCAGGTATTGTTTGCGTCCAACCGCCAATTTTCGTAATGGAAAATATTTTAACTTTGAGGCTGCATTTAGATGACGCAACTGAAGCTAATGGAACGTTAAAAGTGCTGCCTAGTTCTCACCGATACGGGAAAATGAGTGCTGAAGCAATACAAATATGGAAACAAAATACATTCCCTATTACTTGTAATGTTTCCAAAGGTGGCGTGTTGGTCATGCGACCATTATTATTGCACTCTTCATCGGCTGCGATCGCTCCGTCTCGGCGACGAGTTATACATTTGGAATATAGTTCGCTCGATTTGCCGGAAGGATTAGAATGGTATGGAACTTAGGGATAATTGGTAAGAAGCGATGAATTTGTCGATTTTCTAATTAGTTAACTCTTCATTTCTTATTTAACAGAAGTACAACCGCGTATATGAGCGATCGCCCTCACCAAAGAGTGCGATCGTATCGCATTCTAACTCACATTGCCAACATTCAACTGACCGAGGCGCTTCAAAATACTCAGCACAGTGTACAAATCATTCCCCGGATTGAACATAGAAAACCAGCGAGAAAAAGCGTACTGCGGTGTTTCCCGCTTAACTAACTTGACAAATAAAAAACTAGAACCATTCATTAACAATCCGTAAGTAGGTCGATCGGCACTCAGATTAGCTAACATATAAGCCAGTAACTGCGGAATCCCGACCTCCAAAGAAAACGCAGCCTTCTTGGACTCGATCGCCACTACCCAAAACTCCTGAAACAAAGCCAAAACATCCAACTGTCCCCTGACAATAATTCCTTCATCTTCGTCAATAATTTCTACAGACTTTTCTGAAGTAACGTGAAAAGGAGCAAGATAGAAATCAGCTAAATCCAAAAACGGAGACAGCACAACCATTTTGACTGTATTTTCTAGAAGTGGCGGATGTTTGAGCAAATTCCTGTAACTTGCTTTCACTCTGTCTAATCGTTGTTTTTCATAATCACTGATTTCTGGCAAATCATCTTGCCACTCGCGAAATAATTGGTCATCTTCAACCCACTCAAGTTTGAAGTTGGTTTCCAAATCGTTCAACGCGACATTTCTAGCTTGAATTGTTTGTACCATAAATTTAAGCAATTAATCAAAATTCGCTCTTAATTTATGATAGCAAGAATTCCTCAATTTCCGTTAATACCGTTTACTAGGACACTTAAGGTCAAACCCGCATTCCGGCAAGTCCGGCAAGTCCGCATTCCGGCAAGTCCGGCAAGGGTTGAAACCCCTGCCTCAAAGCAAAAGTCCTCTGAAAGAGGACTAATGTATTCTTCAGTCCTCTTTCAGAGGACTTGCGCTATGAGACAGGGAATTCATTCCCTGGCGGACTTTCTGGCTAAGCCGACATCTCCAAGCACAGCCGCGTCCACCTTCCCCAGTTCCCAAAAAATGTAACGAGTTGTAAAGTATAATTAAACCGAAGCGAACACAGAGGCCAAGTAGTATCAAATGCGAGTTGCGATCGCCGGAGCAGGCTTAGCAGGACTATCCTGCGCTAAATATCTTACCGACGCGGGCCACACCCCCATCCTCCTAGAAAGTCGGGACGTACTCGGCGGCAAAGTAGCCGCCTGGAAAGATGCAGACGGCGACTGGTATGAAACCGGCCTCCACATCTTCTTCGGCGCATACCCGAATATGCTCCAACTCTTCAAAGAACTTGACATTGAAGACCGGCTGCAATGGAAAGAGCACTCGATGATTTTCAATCAGCCAGAAGCCCCCGGAACCTATTCCCGCTTTGATTTTCCCAATATTCCGGCTCCCTTCAACGGCCTTGTGGCTATCCTGAGAAACAACGATATGCTCACCTGGGCCGAAAAAATCAGTTTCGGCATTGGTTTGATTCCGGCGATACTTCAGGGTCAAAAATACGTCGAAGAAATGGACAAATACTCCTTTTCCGACTGGCTGAAAAAGCAAAACGTCCCCCCCAGAGTCGAAAAAGAAGTATTCATCGCCATGTCCAAGGCGCTGAATTTTATCGACCCCCACGAAATATCTGCAACTATTCTGCTGACAGCCCTCAACCGCTTCTTGCAAGAGACAAAAGGCTCGAAAATGGCCTTTTTAGACGGTTCCCCCACAGAGAGGTTGTGTCAGCCGATGGTAGACTACATAACTGAGCGCGGTGGCGAAGTACGGCTGAATGCACCCATCGGGGAGTTTTTGCTCAATGATGACAACACGGTGCGCGGCTTCCAGATTCGGGGCGTAAAAGGGGCAGAGTCAGAAATTCTGACGGCCGATATTTACGTTTCTGCGATGCCGGTTGACCCGCTAAAGTTAATGATGCCGGAACCTTGGGGCGAAATGGATTATTTCAAACAGCTCGAAGGTTTGGAGGGAGTACCCGTCATTAATGTACACTTGTGGTTCGATCGCAAGTTAACAGATATCGACCACTTGCTGTTCTCGCGATCGCCCCTGCTGAGCGTCTACGCCGACATGAGCAACACCTGCCGCGAATATGCCAACCCAGACAAATCAATGCTGGAACTGGTACTCGCACCGGCCAAAGACTGGATCGGCAAATCTGACGAAGATATCGTCGCAGCCACAATGGTCGAGTTAGAAAAACTCTTTCCCGATCAAATCCCAGAACCAGCCAAACTGCTCAAATATCACGTAGTCAAAACCCCACGTTCCGTCTACAAAGCCACTCCTGGACGCCAGCAGTGCCGTCCCACACAAACAACTCCCATTAGCAATTTCTATCTAACGGGGGATTATACAATGCAGCGTTATCTTGCGAGTATGGAAGGTGCCGTGCTTTCTGGTAAGCTGACAGCGCAGGCTATTTCGACGGCCAATAACAAATGAAAAATTAAGAATTTTTCATAAAGACGTAAAAGAATCTCCCGTTTTCTAAACGGGGGAGTGTCAATTCTAATCTTTAAATTTCTTATTCTCGGATGCTGCAACTGTCAAAACTCCAGTGCATGAGAACTCTGGCCTCTTTGGATGAATCCTACGAACTGTGCCGCCAAGTCACGGCGAGTTATGCCAAAAATTTTTATTTAGGCACTCAACTCATGCCCGAAGCCAAGCGTCGGGCTATTTGGGCAATTTACGTCTGGTGCCGCCGCACCGACGAACTCGTAGACGGGCCGGGTTCTGATGCAACGACCCCTGAAACCCTCAATCTGTGGGAAAAACGCCTAGAATCTGTGTTTGCCGGCCATCCCCACGACGACTACGACGTAGCTTTGGTGGATACGCTGTCTCGTTTCCCGATCGACATTGGGCCGTTTCGAGAAATGATTGCGGGCCAGCAAATGGACTTGTACCGCAGCCGCTACGAAACTTTTGAAGAGCTCAATCTTTACTGTTATCGAGTAGCAGGTACTGTAGGGCTGATGTCGATGTCTGTCATGGGTGTAGGCGAATCGAGCTCCGCTGCTAACTGGAATTGGCACTGGGGGAATAGAATTCCCAAAGAAGAAGCCATCTCCCTCGGTATTGCCAAGCAGTTGACTAATATTCTGCGCGATGTCGGAGAAGACGCCCGCCGCGGCCGCATTTACATTCCTTTAGAAGACTTAGCGCTGTTTAACTACACCGAAGAAGATTTATTCAACGGTGTAATTGACAACCGCTGGCGGGAATTGATGCGGTTTCAAATTCAGCGAGCTCGCAAATTATACGCCAGCGCCGAGCCCGGAATTAAAGTGCTCAGTCCCGATATTCGCTGGACAGTTTGGGCTGCTACGATGCTGTACAGCAGAATCTTAAATGCGATCGAACGCAATCAGTACGATGTTTTCCAGAAGCGGGCTTACGTTACCAATTCTCAGAAACTGCTGTGTCTCCCCGCCGCTTGGGTGAAGTCAAAAGTGCTTTAGCCGCGGGCAATTTTGCTTTTATCTCAGTCCGCGTAGGCGGACTTTGTTTGTATAGCCCCGAATTATATTCGGCGGATTCAAATTTTGTTTTCAATTGTTTGTTTTCAATTGGGCGATCGAACTTTCCAACAATTGCTTTTCCTGCTGGAGTTTTGCCTCTAAATTTTGAATTTGTTCCCGGCGGGCTTCAACTTCGATCGATCGGCGAGACAATTCTTGACTCTGCAAAGTGAGAGATTGCCGCCAATCTTCTGCTTTTTGGGCTTCTTGCTGCAAAAAATCGGGAGTAAAGCCTGTTATTAAATATTTTTCAACTAATTCTAGCACCCAGTTTGTAGCTGATTGAATATGCAAAACCTGGCTATTTTGGTCAACATTTGCTAATACTAAAATTCCTTCATTTAAAACATTAGTGGCGGAGTTATTTGGGTTTTGAGCAAAATCTGGCGGTAATGTCAAGAAACTTTCTTCACTAAGAATAGCCCAACTATTATCAGAATTTTGGCAAGCCAGCAATTGCAGACTTATCTCGCCTAAATTTTCCTGATTTTGTACTTGGGCTAAATATAACATGAGGGTTATTTGTTATTAGTGATTGGTTATTTGTTATTAGTGATTGGTTATTTGTATATCTCGCTTGTAGCGGAGACTAGATCCCCCTAAATCCCCCTTAAGAAGGGGGACTTTGAACCCTCTTGTCCCCCCTTAATAAGGGGAGTATGGGTTGACTTTGAACCCTCTTGTCCCCCCTTAATAAGGGGGGTTAGGGGGGATCTAGACTTCGATAAAAACAAAAGAGACGGTCTGTTTAACGTGTTTGTTGTCACCAATGGGCATAGCCTGGGAGGTTACAGTCAACAGTCAACTCTTAAAACACCTTTAGCCGATCGCGCAAAATCTCAGCTTGTTTTTCGGCTTCAGCCAAAGCATCCCTCGCCCCCTGAACCACATCAGGAGTAGCCTTATCCACAAACTTCTGATTAGTCAAGCGCGCCGCAGTATGCTTAATTTCAGCTTCCACCTTGCTCAACTTCTTCTCTAACTTAGCACGCAAAGCCTCCAAATCGACCACCCCAGCCAGAGGAATCAATACTTGCACAGTACCCACAACCCCAGCAATTGACCCCCCTTGCCCCCCCTTACCAAGGGGGGGATTAAGGGGGGGTTCTGCATCCAAACTAGCAGTAACTGTCAGATTTTCGACTTTTGCCAAATCCTGAATGTAAACACCTCCATCTGAGATAATTTGGCGTTCTTTCTCGCTTTCGCTTTGCAAAATCGCCGTCACCTTCACACTGGGTTTGATATCAGCATCAGCCCGCAAATTGCGAATAGTGCGAATTGTACCGAACAACAACTCAAACTGCTGTTCTAACTCTGGATCGATTAGCGAAACATCAGCTTCTGGATAAGCTTGCAAAGCCAAACATTCGCCATCACCTGTTTGAGTCAGAGTGTGCCAAATCTCCTCAGTAATGTGCGGCATAAAAGGATGCAGCAGTTTCAGAATCCCTTCCAACACAAAAGCAAAAGTTTGCTGTGCCACTTTCTTAGAATTTGGTTCAGCATCCTGTTGCAAGCGAGACTTGACTAACTCAATATACCAGTCACAGAAATCGCCCCAAATAAACTCATAAAGTCCCTTCGCAGCTTCCCCCAAACCGTAATTTTCCAAACAATTGCGGCTTGATTGCACAACTTGATTGTAGCGAGAAAGAATCCAGCGATCGCACAATTCCAAACCTTCTTCTCTCCCCCCCTTAGCAAGGGGGGGCTGGGGGGGGTGAGGATTTCCCAACTGCTGCGGAGTCTGCCCCTCCAAATTCATCATCACAAACCTAGCCGCATTCCACAACTTATTCGTGAAGTTCCGCGAAGCTTCCACTGATTTCGATTCATCAGTTTTGCGATCGTACTCCATGCGAATATTTTGACCTGCGCCAACCACTTCCTTAACCAAAGTGTAGCGCAAAGCATCAGTACCGTACTTGCCAATCAACAGCAGCGGATCGATGCCATTACCTTTACTCTTACCCATTTTATGACCGTTTTCATCCAACACCAAACCGTGAATGTAAACAGTATCAAAAGGCATCTTTTCCGTAAAATGTCCTGCCATCATCGTCATTCTAGCAACCCAGAAAAAGATGATATCAAAACCAGTAACCAAAGTAGTTGTCGGATAGTAAAACTCCAAATCTTTAGTTTCGTCCGGCCATCCCAAAGTTGAGAAAGGCCACAACCCAGACGAAAACCAAGTATCAAGTACATCTGGATCTCTTGCTAGCTGGACATCATTACCAAACTTAGCGATAGCTTTTTCCTTGGCTTCAGCTTCAGTTTTCGCCACCACAAACGGCGTTGTGTCGGTAATTTCGCCGTGAGTTTCGCTAACAGCATACCAAGCCGGGATTTGGTGTCCCCACCACAATTGTCGGGAGATACACCAATCCTTCAGCTTCACCAACCAATCGCGATAAACCTTTGTCCATCTTTCAGGAACAAAGACTGGTGAGTTATTTTGATCTAATGCTTCTAAAGCGCGTTTAGAAAGCGGATCTATCTTCACAAACCATTGCGTAGATATCAAAGGTTCGACCGGAACCTTGCCGCGTTCGCTGTAGGGAACTGTATGCTTGTAATCTTCTATTTTAACCAAAAACCCGTCTGTTTCTAAACGCTGTACGACATTTTTTCGGGCAACAAATCGGTCTTGTCCCTGGAACTCTCCGGCATTTTCATTTAAAGTGCCGTCTTTATTCATGATGTTGATAAACGGCAAATTGTGGCGCTTGCCCATCTCGAAGTCATTCGGATCGTGGGCGGGAGTTACCTTGACACAACCAGTTCCGAAAGTCGGATCGACAAACTCATCGGCAATGATGGGAATTTCGCGATGTGCGATCGGCAAAGTGACAGTTTTACCGATAAGATGCTTGTAGCGATCGTCCTGTGGATTCACCGCCACCCCAGTATCGCCCAACATCGTTTCCGGCCGAGTCGTCGCCACCTCCAAATAACCGGAACCGTCCGTCAAAGGATAGCGGAAATGCCACAAATGGCCCTCAACTTCCTGCTGGTCTACCTCCAAATCCGACACAGCAGACTGACTCGCCGGACACCAATTCACCAAGTAATTGCCGCGATAAATCAGCCCCTCATCGTACAGACGGACAAACGCTTCTAAAACCGCAGCGGATAAGCCTTCATCCATCGTAAAGCGTTCCCGCGACCAATCGACAGACACACCTAAACGCCGCAGTTGATTAGTAATAGTATTGCCCGATTCAGCTTTCCACTCCCAAGCCCGTTCCAAGAATTTTTCTCTACCTAAATCGTGGCGAGTTTTTCCTTCTGCTTTGAGTTGCTTTTCGAGAATAGTTTGAACGGCGATGCTAGCATGATCCGTTCCCGGCAACCATAGCGTATTGCGTCCAGTCATGCGGTGATAGCGGACGAGGACATCAATCAGGGTTTCTTCAAAAGCGTGTCCCATGTGGAGACTGCCGGTCACGTTGGGCGGCGGGATGACTACGCAGTAAGGTTCGCCGCCTGTTTCTGGGTCTGCTTTGAAGGTTTGGTTGTCTTCCCAGTATTTTTGCCACTTGGTTTCGGTGGCTTGGGGGTCGTATTGGGGGGGTAGGTTTGCGGTCATGGTAGCTTGAGAGTTTGATCTTATTTATGATTGTGCCATAGAAGGGAGGAGAAGAGTTTTGAACCGCATCCGCGTCAGAGGCAGAGGGAAGAGCGATATTCAAGGCGGGGCGGGTTTACGTTAAAATGAAGGTAAAATTAAAAGGTTTGATGGCATTATGAATGTAGCAGCACTTCGACATCAAATCGCTCGATCGCTCGATCGACTCTCTCCAGAACATCTGGCATTAGTTGCGAGTTTTATAGAGTTTCTAGGCCAAAAGCAATGTCAGGGGGTAATCATTTCGCAAAATAATCTGCCAGAGGTTTTCTCGGCAGAAATCCAAGAGATGCCTCCTGCTAATTCTTTTAGTATTCCAGAACCCTCAGAAATTGACGGAGAGGGCCAATCTAAAGCAGCGCTTCTACAAGATTTTCGGCAAGCTTGGCACGAAGCCATGACTGGGCAAACCATTTCGGTTGCTCAAATGTGGGAAGGAATTGAAAATGACTGACTTGCCCTTAATTCAAGTTATAGTTTCACCAACCTTCAATCGCAATTTACGCACTCTTGCAAAAAAATACCGCAGCATTCGCAATGATATTCAACCCGTTATCGAACAACTCACACGGGGAGAACTGCCAGGAGATCGAATTGCTGGAGTGGGTTATGCAGTCTTCAAGTTGAGAGTCCGAAATAGCGACACTCAAAAAGGTAAAAGTGGTGGATACCGTTTAATTTACTACGTCCAAACAGCAACGGGAATCATTTTGCTGACCCTTTACACAAAATCCGAACAAGTCGATATTGCAGCAGAGGATATTCAGAACATTATTACAGAATACGAGCAGCAGCAGAGCGAAGATCGAGAGGATATCTAAGAGTTGGGGAATCTTGCGCCGTCGAATATGAGGTTTCGACATCTTCAGTGGTAAAATCCTTTTAATATCTTATTTGACAGAAATCCCTAATCCACAACCCGCCTTCTCTGGGAGAAAGCCACGATTTTGCAGATCGACCGTTTTTTTGCATTAGTCCTACTGGTAAAACAAATTGCAATAATTAAGAATCGCAATGAATAACAGTTATCAAAGTCCAGGAATTGCGTTTTTGTTCTCAAACTCAAACAAAAAATTCTAGTTTGTAGGCGGGGTTTAAAATAGTATAGCAACAGGGGCGACAGCTATATCTCGATTACTTCACCTCTTTATAATCAACGCCATAACTCGTATCTCTCCCCGACAAATACGTCGTTTTCCCCGTTAAAGTCTCCAGAGTTTTTTTCGTTTCAGCCGAAGTAATCGTATTCAGCGGCACGCCCAACTTGCTAGCCAAACCAGCCGCCACGCCCACACCTTGTCCTTGATAAATATTCACCGTCGCAATTCGCCCGACAGATACCGCCATACCGACATAACCGGACGATCGCCCGACAATTGCTAAATTCTTGACTTTGCTAGCTAAAGCACTTTCTATCCCGAAATTATACACTGGCAGCGGCGGAATTCTCGCAGATAAATTCTTGACTCCGCCCCGCATATCGAAATCGTAGGAAAAACTGCCGATCGACTTTTCGGGTGCAGTTCCCCCTTTGATAATCTCCTTCCCCGTCAGCGGATCTACCACATCGCGAACGTTCAAAGTTTGCCTGATATAAACCTCGTCTGGAATAAATACTCTCACATCTTTACCAGATTTCTTTTGTAGCCATTGTTGGAGAGATGACATTTCTTTAACCATCTCAGGAGTTGGTTTTCTGCCGTTAGCTTCCATCTTCATTATTTGGTCAACTTGGTATTTAAACAGAAACCCATTCCACGACAGCGAATTATCTTTATAAACGCAGACATTGCCTTTATCAAAAAAGAATCCTTTATTTTGACTGAAGGGCAGATTTCTGTCTATGTGATACGCTGCACCTATGGCTACGCTTCTGATGTCGTAGCCGTCTGTATATGGCTGATAAATCGTACTCCAGAAATTCCTCATCCAGAATTTTGTACTGGCAGGATCTTTAGATTTTGTAATGCTTTCTTTAATCTTTTTTACTAAAGGGGTGTTGTAGAGAATTTCATCTTCTATTCTGTGGAAGTCGGACATCGTTATACCCGTAATTCTCGGAACTACAGAGACAGCTAAAGTTTCATTTTTTGATTTTATATTTTGAGATTCATATCCTGTATAATAAGATAATCCTGCTTTTCTAGCCAATTCTGCGTCTTGAGTTACGTCAATAAAAGAGTTGGCTTTAATTTTTAGATTGCTGCCTTTTACTTCGGCATATTCAATTTTTTTATCTACGACGCGGGGAGTAAGAGTTGAGTTGGAAATAACTCTGACTTTTGCTGCTGAAAGCATTTGCCTGAGAGCTCGATCTGCCATTTTTGGGTCTAAGCAAGATTCGGGCGCATTCGCTTTATCTAAGAATTCCTTAAAACATTGGGCGTAGGGTTGGCGATACCAACCGGGGATTTTATCTACATCGATGTAAGCTAAACCGCCGCGGGTGAGTAAGCCGCCCAAAGGATCTCTTCCGTAGTTCGATCGCACGATCGCAACTTTGCCCTTTGCGCCTAAAGTTTTCTTAGCCCATATCGCCGCACATATCCCCGCTACTTCATCGCCATATACTACTACATCGAACTTTGCCTCCGGTGATTTTTTGCGAGGTACGGGAGGCGGGCTGCTGGATTTTTGGTGCAGAGTTCCAGTGTCTAAGGTGGCACTTGCTGGGTTTCTATTTGCGATATAATTTTCTGCTTCTATGAAAGGTGGATAATTAAGTAAAAGTTTTACGGTGGCAAAGATGATTGCAATTGAAGCTAATTTCTTAAAAGTAGAGAGCATTCAGTTGACTCGTGGATAAATTTGCAATACCTGAAATAGCAGTTCAGGGTTTACGGAGTTGAATATAGCACGTTTAGATAGTTTCGACACAAGTTTAAATTTTCCGGGAACCGTGGTAAACGAATCTTCTCAATCCAAACCTGGTGATGCTGTGCTTGGCAGCCAAACTGCTACAATTACATCAATCACCAATTTAAACATAAAAAACATGACTTTTGATGCGGTTTTAAATCTTGTCAAGCACTTGTCTCTAGCCGAAAAATTACGATTGATTAAGTGGATTGTTCCTGAAATAGAACGAGAATTAGTTGTTGGGCCGACTCCCCGCAAATCATTGTGGGGTTTATGTGCTGACTTGGGAATTGCACCTTCTGCGACTGATATAGATGAAGTTCGCAGCGAAGAATGGGCGAATTTCCCAAGGGAGGATTTCTAATGCTGCGTGCTGTAGCTGATACTCATGCTGTGATCTGGTATAGCGGTTCTCAGAATGAGGTACGTAGTTGGGCTTGGGCCCTCTTAGTTTAGTGGTTATATAAGCTGTCAGTCATACCTCATCTTTTTGATAAAAGCTATATATCTTTTGGATCGCAATATCGCTCTGACTTCTGACTCGCAGCAACCAACCGCAGTCGATCGCGATTGTTGAGAAGTTACCAGAAGCTGTGCTTGATGATGTTGTTAGTTTTTTGGAATCTTTACCGTAGAAATCGCAGCTAGTAAAGTTCATGCTACTCCTTCAAATCATCAACATAAAATTCTTCAGCAACAATGTCCCAGCTAATCCATGCTTTTGGTTCTAGCAATACTCCTTCCACACCATACTCTTCATAAGCTATATTAGGTTCAGGCTCGCTTACGCGATCGAAAATTTTATTAGTTTCTTTGAAACCATCTGTTTTTGGATCTCCTGCATAAATAGAGAAAGTTCTTTGGGATGAGACTACATTTTTAAATATCAAACAACAGGCATCTGACATTGTATGACTATTTGCCAAAGGATGAGGAGGATAAATTTCCAGACCAGAATGTATGTCGATTTTTAGGTCATTACCTACAAAAGAGAATCCACTAATATTACTTTCTGGGAAGTGGATGTCATCGTAAAATCCTTTAACTAATACCATTATTGAACCTTCTCCAAAATTTTAGCACTTGTTTAACAGGAGAGTTGATGATTTTTTGAGAAAAAAAGTCACTCGGCGATTGAAATCAGGGCAACCACGGGGGGATTGCCCCTACAGCACAAACTTTCGTCCACGCGGACTGAAGAATGAAGATTGTTCATTTCTCCACAAAAAAAGAGGCGCGATCGCGCCTCTCAAATCTTTCATGTCAGGATTCTAAACACTAACAGCCACTTTCGCTTCCTTCGCAGTCAACTTCTCGTAAGTCGCCCGCATCTTCAATCCGACTAACACTTGGAACAAACCAGTTCCATTGTTGGAACCGGGATATTCGCGGTGCTGGAGCAACAGGTGAGTTAACTCACCTTCATACTTCACAGAAATCTTACTCAAATGGCTTTCGATGTAAATAACTTCTTCGAGATTCTCGAACTGACCGTCTACTTCCAAAATCGAGACTTCGTGACCGTAGAAAGCGTCAGGCCCGTAGTACATCTTAATTCCGGGATAGGAACAAGTCAGCTTGCGGCCGCAAGGAACCCAGTTAATTGTTGAACCTTCGTCAAACAAATACGCAGGCTCAAAATTGGCGACGCCTTCGCGCTGGATCATCTGCACCCGCAGAACTTTCCGCTCTTTGTCATCTTTGATCAAGTTGGTCGGCAACACTTGAATTACCACATCAGCATATTGCTTTTGCGGGTCGATGTAGGCTGTAAAATCAGGTTTGCGAGCATTGATCGCAAACAGCACGTCTTCGTACCGGTGGCCCCGTTCCGCCATGTCGCGCTGGATTTTCCAAGCAATTTTTACCTCGTCGCTGATGTCGAGGTAGACGCTGAAGTCGAGGAGCGATCGAACTCTCTCGTCGTACAGCGGGTGCAGTCCCTCAATTACGATCACGTGATTCGGCTCTACCCGCTCAGGAGGATCGAGCAGACCGGTTTCGTGGTTGTAAATCGGCTTGTCGATCGCGTGACCTTCTTTGAGGGCCTTCATTTGCTCGGCCATCAGGTCAAAATTGTTCGCTCTGGGGTCAAGGGCTGTAATCCCTGTTTCCTTGCGCTGCTTGCGATCGAGACAATGATAGTCGTCAAGGCAGATTACAGTCACGAAATCTTCCCCGAACAAATCTGTCAATCGGCGCAAAAAAGTAGATTTTCCGCATCCGGAATCTCCGGCAACGCCAATTAAAACCACGCGATCCGGCTTACTGGTCATAGTTTCCCTCTAACAAAATCACTGTTTACTAACTAACTCAAGTCTAGATTCCACAAAATTTAAGCCCGCAGATAGCGACAAGCAGGCTTTGTGCTGCTTTGCTACCCCGAGAGGATCGAGTTCTCACCAGCATACAGCAGTCAGTTGACTGCCTGCCCGGGAAGACCGAAGCAATCTTCAACGCAAGTAATTAATAGCTTGTAAAAGTATAGTCATTTATGTATGACATGGGAGGCGTGAATCCCTCCCCTTTCTTTTTTACTTCGAGCGGATTGACCCGCCTGGGCTGAACTACGCAGCTCCCTATCCCATCGCACAAGGCATTTGGGATTGCTTGGGGCATAAGATCGCAAGATCTATTTACACTAACTTTAGTAGTTAATCTTACCAGAATGCGATCGCCCGCTACAAACTCAACGTCGATCGATTTTAGATTTGAGATTTTAAATTTTAGATCGGAGAATTATTGAAGAATTGACCCCAGGCATAAATCCGATCGCAGGTTTATCTGATACCAGATTTTATCGATCCGCGCATGAATCCGGGGGCTTGTATCTTGGCTGCTTCCGGTGAATAGAATTCCTGTTTGTGCCCTTAAAGCCGCGATCCATCACCGGCACAAATCAAAACGACTTATCGGGGCTGCACCCTCGATCGGGTAAAATATTGGCAGTACGCAGACAACAATAGCTATAGGCCAACACCTGAACGCAGCCGGACTCGGCAAGCGTGATGTTCGGCTAATTGGAAATTCCAGACGCGAGCGATCGCAACTTGACACTCCCGCCGGCGTGGGAAGGCCCAAAGATTGGCGTGGCC
Organism: Microcoleus sp. A003_D6; assembly: GCF_036702825.1. Classification (NCBI taxonomy): domain Bacteria; kingdom Bacillati; phylum Cyanobacteriota; class Cyanophyceae; order Oscillatoriales; family Microcoleaceae; genus Microcoleus; species Microcoleus sp. A003_D6. The sequence continues at coordinate 24,622 of NZ_JAUBWA010000077.1, forward strand.
AATTAGTCTAGATGGCCTTAAGAAAAAAGTAAATTGAGTCTAACGTCACATTCTCTCTCTTTATAACTCTGTATCGTGAAGGACAAGCAACAAATGTACAGCCCAAGCATATCTGGTGTAGCGGCCAACTCAGAATCAGGCAGCCGCATCTTTGTTTACGAAGTGGAGGGTATGCGTCAGAATCAAGCCACTGACCAAACAAGTCACCCGATTCGCAGTAGCGGCAGCGTGTTTATCTCCGTGCCCTACGATCGCATGAATCAAGAAATGCGAAGGATTATTCGCATGGGTGGCAAAATAGTCAGCATTCGTCCTTTAAATGGCGCTCCCGAAACTACTAATGGCAAAGTCGCACCAGAAGCAGGGCTACAGAGTCAGAAATCTGGAGAAAAAACTAAGCCCATGACCCAAGCAAAGGAAAAGGTTCAGGTTCCTGTTAACTTATACAAGCCGGCCAATCCCTATATTGGTAAGTGCATTTCTACAGAAGAAATGGTCAGAGAGGGCGGCGAGGGCACAGTCCGCCACGTCACCTTCGACATTTCTGGAGGAAATTTGCACTATCTCGAAGGTCAAAGTATCGGGATTATTCCCGATGGGACGGATAAAAACGGCAAACCTCACAAAATTCGGCTTTACTCGATCGCCTCAACCCGTCACGGCGACAACCTCGACGACAAAACAGTTTCTCTGTGCGTCCGCCGGCTGGAGTACAAACACCCAGAAACAGGCGAAAAAGTCTTGGGTGTTTGTTCGACTTTTCTCACCGGTTTGGAACCGGGGGCTGATGTCAAAATCACCGGCCCTGTAGGCAAGGAAATGCTGTTGCCCGACGACGAAGATGCCACCATTATTATGATGGCTACCGGTACGGGTATTGCTCCTTTCCGGGCTTACTTGTGGCGGATGTTTAAAGAAAACAATCCAGATTACAAATTCAAAGGTTTAGCTTGGCTGTTCTTTGGCGTTGCTTACACTCCCAACATTCTGTATAAGGAAGAGTTGGAGCAATTGCAGCGCGAGTTCCCCGATAATTTCCGCTTGACTTATGCCATCAGCCGCGAGCAAAAGAGTGCTGACGGCGGCAAGATGTACATTCAAAGCCGGATTAAAGAGAACGCTGACGAACTGTGGGAATTGGTTCAAAAGCCGAATACTCACACTTATATCTGCGGTTTGAAGGGTATGGAAGGCGGTATTGATGAGGGAATGTCGGCTGCATCTAGCAAGTACGATGTTGACTGGACTGCCTATCAGAAACAGTTGAAAAAAGACGGTCGCTGGCACGTGGAAACCTATTAATGTGTAGCCAGATTTAATCTCAGTTGTAGGGTGAGCAATGCTCGCCCTACAATTGTTTTAAACAGTTTTTAGTTTTGAGGGGCTTGAACGGCCTACAAAAAGTGTAAAATATACAGTAAGCTCACCGAAAAAGGGAGATAACTGACATGGTTATAACTTCTACCCAAAAACTCACCTTTGAAGAATATCTGAACTATCAGGGAGAATCAGGTGTTTGTTATGAATTATATCGGGGCAATCTAATCGAAATGCCAACACCCACAGCAATACATATCAAAATTTGTGAATTTTTGGTTTACCAGTTCCGGCGCTTCTTTGCAGCACACAACCTACCGCTAGTTGCAGTTGTCACTACCGCAGTCCGAACCGAGGAAAACTCTTCCCGCATTCCTGATGTGGTGATTTGCACTCAGAGTCTGTGGGAACAAGTCTGCGCGCAACCTGGTTCCGCAGTCTTGGACTTTGAAGAAAAACCGCTGTTAGTTATCGAAGTTACCAGTCAAAATTGGCGGGACGACTACATCCGAAAACGGGCAGAATATGACTTAATTGATATCCCTGAATATTGGATTGTAGATCCCGCTCGACCTAAAATACGAGTATGCAGCCGTCCCGAAAATGAAAGCAGTTATTCTCATCAGGAATTTTTGCCGGGAGATCGAGTTCAGTCTGTGCAGTTCGCTGAATTTATTCTATCGGTTAATGAAGTGCTATGTCCGCCCCTAGTTGAAGATTTAATTCGAGAAGAACAAGCACAGCTACAGCAACTCGAACAGCAAAATGTGCAACTCGAACAGCAAAATGTGCAACTAGAACAGCAAGTTAATTCAGAAAGGCAGCGTGCCGAAAGATTGGCGCAGCGGCTGCGAGAAATGGGGATAGACATGGATACAGAACTTTGAATTGTAATATCAAATCCGGTTAATTAGTCATGTAGATCCCCGACTTCTTAAAGAAGTCCGGGATCTGGGTATTGGGCTTACTTAATGACAAATTGCTTTATTATCATACAATGATTGTAGGTTAAGTGAGTTTCAACGGGTCAAAGTCGTGGCTTTCAAAATTGGTTTGCTAGGTTTGGGTACAGTTGGCGCGGGAACGGCAAAGATTTTGCTCTCCCCAGATGGCCGCCATCCGCTGTTGCAGGAATTGGAAATCTATCGGGTGGGAGTGCGCGATATTTCTCGATCTCGGTCTTTACAATTGCCAGAAAATGTGCTGACAACTAATCTGGAAGCGATCGCAACTGACCCGGAAGTTGATATTGTAGTAGAACTAATTGGGGGATTGGAACCGGCGCGATCGCTCATTTTACAGGCTATTGCCAGCGGCAAGCACGTTGTCACTGCCAACAAAGCAGTTATCGCCCGCTACGGTAATGAAATCTTCGAGGCAGCCAACAAAAAAGGCGTTTACGTAATGCTAGAAGCTGCTGTCGGCGGCGGCATTCCAGTCATTCAAAGCCTCAAACAATCTTTAGGTGCAAACCGCATTCAAACTGTCACCGGCATCGTCAACGGCACAACTAATTACATCCTGACGCGGATGCAAACAGAAGGCGCAGACTTTGCCGAAGTCCTCGCCGACGCCCAGCAATTAGGTTATGCTGAAGCTGACCCTACAGCAGATGTAGATGGATTAGATGCGGCCGATAAAATTGCTATTTTAGCCTCGCTAGCTTTTGGCGGACGCATCAAATTAGCAGATGTTCATTGCGAAGGTATCAGACAAGTTAGTGCTGCTGATATTGACTACGCCGACAAGCTGGGATTTGCGATCAAATTGTTGGCTATTGCTCAAGAAACCTCCCGCCACAATGGCGAGCAAGCTGAGGGAGAAAGCGAACTGCTGTCAATTCGAGTGCATCCTACTTTTGTGCCGAAAACTCATCCGCTAGCGAGTGTAAACGGGGTTTACAATGCAATTTTAGTCGAAGGAGAGCCGATCGGGCAATTGATGCTGTACGGGCGCGGCGCCGGTGCGGGCCCAACAGCTAGCGCCGTAGTATCCGACATCATGAATGTGGCGGCCATCCTGAAAACCGAAACTGTTCCGATTCCCCATCCTTTGCTGAGTTGCAGTCACCAACACTACTGCAAAATTGCTCCGATGCAGGAACTTGTTACTCGCTTTTACGCCCGTTTTCTGACGCGCGATACTCCGGGGGTAATTGGCAAACTCGGCACTTGTTTCGGCAATCACAAAGTTAGTTTGGAATCAGTTGTGCAGACGGGAATTCACGGCGATTTAGCAGAAATTGTCGTCGTGACTCACGATGTTAGGGAAGGTAATTTTCAACAAGCACTCGATGAAATTCGCGCGCTGGAAGCAGTCGATAGTATTGCTAGCACGTTGCGAGTTTTGTAAAAGTGATTTGGTTGGGGGGGTTTTACCTACAATATTTGCCAATAATTGACAAATCTCTAAAATCCGCCCTCGCCCAATGGTAAATCCCGATGTACATTTTGCGGATTTGGTAGGGGCGGGTTTCACATACAATATTGGCCAATAATTGACAATCTCTAAAACCCGCCCTCGCCCAACGATAAATCCC
>NZ_JAUBWA010000077.1:28577-35324 GCF_036702825.1 Microcoleus sp. A003_D6
TAGGGGCGGGTTTCACATACAATATTGGCCAATAATTGACAATCTCTAAAACCCGCCCTCGCCCAACGATAAATCCCGATGTACATTTTTCGCCTTTGATATAAATAAAATTTAATGTGGGCTATCTGTTGTGTGGGGGCGGGTTTATGTAGATTGTTTGTAGTCATTAAATATTGTTGGTAAAACCCGCCCCTACCAAATAATGAAAACAACTAAATCTGATTTTGTCGATGTGTTGTGTGGGGGCGGGTTTATGTAAATTGTTTGTAGTAATTAAATATTGTTGGTAAAACCCGCCCCTACCAAATAATGAAAACAACAGAATTCGATTTTGTCGATGGCAAAACGGGAAGGCACTTGCTAGATTCCCTCTACGAAAAGTTTGCGAAACCCCAACTGCACGATACTTTTAAACCAAATAATCCTTCAATTTATATTCGGCACGAGTCAGGGCAAATTATTGATGGAAATTATATCATAGAAAAACTGTTTGAAGACTCTCGCACTGGTTTTTATGCTGAAAGTCGCGTTCCCATTTCTGGCAATAATCCCCCTGTTCTCGTGATTCGCGGATACGGTTCGTGGTATCCTTTCGAGCGCGTTTTGGAAGATACGCCAGATGTATTTCTGGCAAAACTAGAACGCCAGTTAAAATCGGCGCAAACGGAGGGTGCTGTTGATTGGATAAAACAGCAATTTCACAGCGGAAATCCCCCCGATGTCATCGGAGAAAGTTTGGGTGGCAAAGTTGCTCAGCAAATAGCGGCAAAATACCCGGATTATATTAGATCCACTGTAATTTTTAATTCTTTGGGCGTTTCGGAAAAGTTAGCTAAAACTTGCACGGCTAACAATGTTTTTCACTACTTTACTTTAGGCGAAAGGTATGCTTTCTGGGCAAATGAAGGCGATTACATACCGGGAACGATTTTTGTGATTTCCCCCAAAGGCAACAACTGTTGTTATAAAATCGAAGAGGCGATCGTCCGAATGGCACATTTTGAAGGCAAGTTTCAGAAAAGGCGAGTCCTGGTGGTAGTATTGGCTCAGTTGCTTTTGGTATACAGGCACAATGCGATCGTCCTCAACAAGCGACGGCCGGTAGTCGTTCAGATCGATCGCACTCAATTGCAAATTTTCCGAAAAAAGCGCTTTGTTTAAACTCAGACAGAATTGCTTGAGGCCGCAGATGGCTTATTTTCCCGCGCCGCGACTGCGAGTACCAAACAAAGCGCCGCTACCGCTTTTTCCCACTCTTGCTTTACGGCGGTGGGTTGAACCTCATCAAAGGCGCTAACCAAGCGAGGGATCGATCGTTCTAATGCCTGTGTGGGAATCGATTTGTGCAATTCAACTAAACGAGTTAAACTTTCTTCATTCCTCAAAAAACCGACTACCCATTTTGTAGCATGATCGGGACTGTCTGGGACGTTTTTAATTCCTAGTTCTGTTTGCAACCAGTCGTAAAAAGGCGGCAGCTTTTGAGCTAAAACAGTTCCAGCAGTTGGCAAAGTTTCTTTGAGCAAATCAGTATCCAGACTTCCCAAGACTTGATTTAATTCCGGTGAATCGAGCAAGCTGGTTAATGGAAGTGAAAGCAGGGCTTCTAAAGCGTCAGGGGATAAGCTTAAAGTCCGCGAAAATGTTTGCAGCATTGGAAGGTATCTGGTATGGATGACCTTTTCAGTATAACGATAACGCGAATCAATTAATGTGAGCTACCTCATATTAGCAAAATTGTAACATCTCGATCGCCCAAGAAGCCTCTAAATCTTGCGTGCATCGGCGGTTAATAATAGACCTCTTGCAAAAATCCTTTTAATCAAATTCTGGAACGGGCTCTCCGGCCCATTCCACAAGAAAAAAAATTGTGGGATGGGCATCTTGCCCGTCCTAGTTATTTTTGCAAGAGGTCTAATTTCCCATTAAATATTCTACACAAATTCTCCCTTAGCAACCATCACCACCTTACCACCCACCAAAACTGCTATTTTCCCTTCATTTTTGGCTGCTTGTAACAACAGCAAAGAAGGTCGCTCGATTTCATAACCCTGCTCAACTCTGATATCAATCTTTGCTGACCCATAATAATCATATTCTACCAAATATCCCGCCAAACAGCCGTTAGCACTGCCAGTCGCCGGATCTTCTGGAATTCCTAATGAATGGGCAAAAACTCGGACGCTCAAATCATTAACGTCGCTGTAAGTTTCTGGGCAAAATATCAAAATTTCTTTCGCTTCCATTCTATCAACTAGCTCAAAATATTTATCTAAGTTGACTTGAGCTTTTTTGAGCGAGGCGAGAGTTTTTAATGGGACAATTATAAACGGCACTCCGGTCGAAACTTCTTGAATTGGGAAGTTGCCATCAATTTCATCTGGTTCTAAATTCAGGACATTTGCCAGAGTCTCGGCTGATAAAACTTGACCAAAACTAGGCGCGTTTTGTCGCATCCACAAAATATCTGCCGATTCATTGTGATAATTAAAGGTGACAGGAATTTGACCGACGGCTAGATTGAGAATTACTCGATCGACCTTTTCGCGAATAATCTCTTGCTGCAACACAAACGCAGTGCCCAAAGTCGGATGACCGGCAAAGGGCAATTCCTTCTTGGGCGTGAATATCCGCACGTCATAGCCGCCATCTCGCGGATCGGGCGATCGAATAAACGTAGTTTCTGAGTAATTGATTTCCCTCGCTATCAGCAGCATTTGGGCCTCAGATAGTTCGGCAACTCCCGCACCGCAAAATACAGCTAGCTGATTGCCAGCATATTTTGACTCCGCAAATACGTCAACTATATAAAAATTCATAATTACCTCTTGCAAAAAATGGTTTGTAGTCAGGACTTTATATTTATTTCTCGCTTATAGCCGAGGCCCGATCCCCCCTAGCCCCCCTTAAGAAGCAGGGTGGTTTTATTGTGGGGAGAAGAAATCTGAAACGACAGAAAGCACCACTCAAAGCTCGCGTCTGGGACGCAACTGTTATATTAATAAAGGTACGTAGTTGGGCTTTAGCCCTCTTTCTATATACGTCTCAAGAGGGCTAAAGCCCAACTACGTACCTATTTCTAGGATGACAATTAATCCACCCTGCCGGCGCCCCCCTTAAGAAGGGGGGAACCGGAGTGTTCTCAAAGTCCCCCTTCTTAAGGGGGATTTAGGGGGATCGGGCCTCGGCTATAAACGAGAGATCAAAAGGGTTTTAGGCGATAGTTGACACTAATGCTTTAGCCCTTATAACTCACTATTTCAAACAGCGAATCGCCTGCAACATTCCCCTGGCTTTATTGAGCGTTTCTTCGTACTCCAGATCCGGGTTAGAATCGGCCACCAAACCAGCACCTGCTTGCACAGAAACCGAATGTTTGTCACTACCTAAAGAACGAACAACCATAGTCCGAATTGCGATCGCACTATTCAATTGCCCCTCAAAATCATAATACCCGTAAACCCCAGAATACGGCCCCCGGCGACAACCTTCCAACTCGTGCACAATCTCCATCGCCCGAATCTTCGGAGCACCGCTAACCGTACCCGCAGGAAAACCAGCTTTCAACAAATCCCAAGCTGTCTTATCCTCAGCCAATTCTCCCACCACATTGCTCACAATGTGCATGACGTGAGAATAACGCTCAATTTCCATTAACTCGTCAACTTTTACAGTACCGTTTCGGCAAACTCTACCTAAATCGTTCCTGCCCAAATCAACTAACATGACGTGTTCCGCAATTTCCTTCGGATCTTGCAGCAATTCAGCAGCCAAAGCATCATCTTCTTGAGGAGTTTTACCCCGGCGGCGAGTGCCGGCGATTGGTCGCAAAGTTGCTATCTTCTTGCCATCAGCAGTGTTTTCCGCCTTCACCATAATCTCTGGACTCGAACCGATAATCTGCCAATCTCCGAAATTGAAATAAGCCATGTACGGAGAAGGATTAATGAGACGCAAAGAGCGGTAAAGTGCAAAAGGATCGCCGCTGTATTCAGATTCCAGCCGCTGGGAAATAACTACTTGAAAAATATCTCCCGCTTTGATATAATCCTTAGCTTTTAATACATTGGCACAATACTTTTCGGGAGTAGTATTGCTGGTGTAACTCAATTCTGTATTTCCGGTTGTGGAACGGGCATCTTGCCCGTCATTGGGAGGAGTCCATTCTATGAGAGTAGATTGCTGGGAAAGCGGCGATTGCAGCTTATTTACTAGCTGAGAAACGCGATCGCACGCTTGCTGATAAGCATCGGCCAAATCAACGCCAATCTCCCGCAAATCCGCATAGGCGACAGCCCAAATTTTTCGCTTCACCTGATCGAAAATCAGCAAATTATCCACCTGCATCCACAATCCATCTGGCAAATCATTCTCGCTTGCTGGATGCACGGGAACTCGGGGTTCTATCCACTTAATTAACTCATAACCCCAAAACCCGAATAGCCCGCCAATTCCCGGCGGTAACTGCGGCAATTTCACCGGTTGATAAGACTGCAAACATTCAGTTAAAACCGCAAACGGATCGCCCGCAAACACTTTTTCGGAACCGTCGCGGTAAACTTGAGTTGTGCGATCGCCCTTTGCCTCCAAAATCCACAGCGGATCGCACCCCAAAAAACTGTAGCGCCCGAGTTTTTCCCCGCCTTCCACCGACTCCAGCAGAAAACTGTAAGGTTGACCGGCACACACCCGATACCACGCCGACACCGGCGTATCCAAATCAGCAACCCATTCTTGATACACCGGCACAAAATTGCCTTGTTTCGCCAGTTCCGAGAATTGTGAGAAATCGGGAAATATCATATATATCAGAAGGAAGAAAGAAGTTCGGCAACGGATTCTGTAACGGATGTAACGGATGTAACGGATTTCAGGAAGAAGGAAAATGCAATCCTAGGATTTCAGCGATTAAAAGCGCCCTAACCGTCTTGGTACTCAATAAGCAAAAGACGGAAACCAACATCCCTCCGGCGACTGATACTCGCCAACTGCCATCACCGCCATTGGCTTGAGGGCGCGCAGCCCCTCTTGCAAGCACCAGCGAAATAAACTTGCATATCTCAGCGGCAAGTGAAAAGAAAGCAATTCTTCTGAACTGTACGCAGCAGCCCCCAAGAGCAAAGCCTGCATATCGGCTTCAGTTTCCGCGACGCTGTGGCTCAAAGCCGACACTGCACAAGTATAAGCCACAATCCTACCTTGTCGGCCGGCAACGAAGGGAGAATTGTAATTGAGGGCGTCTTCAATCTCCGAAGTTCGATCGCACCCGCATACTTTTTCGCACAAAGCCGCGCATTCGGTAACATCCTCACTAGCCAGCGGGCGCACCTCAAACCCATACGGAGGCTGGCTGCGAAACTTCCCCTCCATTAACACAAAAGGTTCTTTCACCTCAAAACCCAGAGAAGCGTACAGCGACAGCGACGCCATGTTGAAAGATTCCTGAACCAAACGGATGCCCAGAGCGTCCTGTCCCCGTTCCAGCAAGGCTTTCATGATTTGCCGTCCCGTGCCGCGGGCTTGAAAAGTGCGATCGACAGCGACAGGCGCGATACCGCGAATCGGGTTGCGTTCGTCCATAAACCCGCAGCCGACAACCGCACCCTCCCTCTCGGCTACTATGCCAAAAAACAGCGGATTTTCGAGCAGAAGACCAATAATTTCAGTTGAAAACTCCAGCGTCGGAAAATCTGTAGGGAATTGATGGCGATCGGAAATATCTTTAAAAGCTTCATAATTAATGCGAGCGCAAACATCGATATCAGAAGGCTGCGCTCGCCTGATTGCGACATTCATTTTTAATTTAACGATTAACTTTTAATTAGATTTGAAGTTTGCAGTAGTATTCTGGCGCGGCGGCCGACGGCCTCCCGCGCCCGCATACTACTGCAAAAACAAGTTTACAAGCTGAGCCGTCCAGGGAATATTACCTATGTTTTGCTCAGCGATGCAGTCACGACCTTAAGGATCGTAAGTCTTTTTACCGGTAAACTTCACCTTAATCGGATTGGGATTGCTGCCAATATTCCGGTCAATCTTACCGTTGTAAGGACGACCTTCGTTCACCTTCTCAGGGAACACGCCATCCTTGGGATGCAGGTACTCAGTAGTACCGTCTGGAAACACGCGGTAAATTTTGTAGTTCGTGATTTTGAATTTAGCCCGCAGTTGCTGGCCGCCCAAAGCGATGCACTGCTCCTTCCGGGGCAGATGCAGCAAGTTGTCGCCTTGACGCATAATCGCAGCGCCGCCTGTCGGCATTTCAAACACCTGCTCCTTGGGGCTAGTCCAAGTGATAGCGTACTTCTCTTCAACTAGCGCCTTGGTCAGCAAGCCGCCTGTGCTGCCGCCGAAGATTGGGGGTTGTCCAGTGAGTTCTTCTGCCATAAACATATCCAAAGGATTTTTAGGGCATCCTATCATCAGGGCGCGACGCTTCTGTCGAAATTGTAAGGAAAGTTAACAGTTTTTTGCCGATCGATCTTTTCTGATAATTGATTATTAGTAATTAATAATTGATAATTGGTAATTTCCACCAAAGTTAGAAAACAGAATTAGGAAGCACGAATTCCGAAAAAACAATCAAAAAAAAGCAGCAATCCTTCTCGTGCTTGTGGCGCACCAGAAGAATCGCACATTCCCCCAATTCCCCCCACACGCGATCGAACAAGGGTGCATCTCACTTTGGCGAGTATGCCCAAAAAGGGTTAAAATGAAAAAGCTAGTAAAATTGCCAAATAAAGATGA
>NZ_JAUBWA010000078.1:0-35323 GCF_036702825.1 Microcoleus sp. A003_D6
TTTCATAATTTCAGAAATCGCGTATTAGCTTGTTTTTCTGATTAGATAAAATTATCACCACAAGTTCAGGAGAGCCAAAGGACTTTTGCAAGAAGTCTAAGGACTGAAGTCCTCACTCCGAACCAATTTTCTGGTATGATTTTGGGGTTTTGGCCGATCGCCCGACCTTCAACAGGTCGCGCGGTCAAAAAGCTTGATATGATAAAACTTGATCTGACAAACACTAAGGAGAAAGAATGACCCAAGTTGTAATAGGCGAAAATGAAGGGATTGAGTCAGCCCTGCGACGGTTTAAGCGACAAGTCTCCAAAGCGGGTATTTTCCCCGACATGAGAAAGCACCGCCACTTTGAAACCCCGTTGGAAAAGCAGAAGCGCAAAGCTATTGCCAGAAGGACTAAGAGACGCTTTCACCGCAATAACAAACCCTAGAATTATTAGCACTAAATTGATTCGGCAGATATAATGCCTTGCGATTCTAGTACCGCAGCGACTCGGAGAATCACCGCTTCGCTGTAGGGAGCACCAATAATTTGTACCCCCAAGGGCAAAGCGCCGGGCCGCTGTACGGGCACGCAAAGAACGGGCAAGCCAATAAATGATAGGGGTTGGGTGAACAGTCCGAGATTGGGACGCACTAAGATTTCTTGTCCGGCTATTACCATTTTCTCGACGCCAATTTCAGGGGCAGCTATCGGGGTTGCGGGTGCGAGGATGATGTCTGTTTGTTGGAATATTTCGCGAATTCGATCGCGGTACCACTGTCTGAATCTCTGGGCTTGCAAGTACCAAGTCGCAGGGATCAGGGTTCCCGCTAAAAAACGATCGCGCGTGGCAGGATCGAAGTCTTGAGGGCGCGATCGCAAATTGTCTAAATGCAAGTTTCCCCCCTCGCAAGCGGTAATGATAAACGCCGCAGCCCGGGCGCGATCGGATTCCGGTATGGTGACAGTTGCAAGCCCCCCTATTTTTGGGGGGTTTGTTGTTTTTTTTGTGCCATTACCACAATCCAAGACATTTGTCAAGGCCTTGGCAACTATTTCTACAGCATCCATTGCTTCCGGTTGAGTTCCTGTAGCGAAATACCCGTCAGCAACAGCAATTCGCAATCCTTCGATGCCTTGATTTAACTGCGGCGAACAAAGTTCTGGCGGGCGTTGAGTGCAAACTGGGTCGCGAGAATCAGGGCCTTGCAGGATATCGTACAGCAGCGCGATGTCTCGGAGCGATCGCCCAAACGGCCCCACACAATCCAAACTACTCGAAAATAAATAAGCGCCGGCCCTCGACAAACGGCCGTAAGTAGGCTTAAAGCCAAAGACACCGCACAAAGCAGCCGGTACGCGGATGGAACCGTTAGTATCAGAACCGAGAGTGAAGGGTACAAAACCGGCGGCGACTGCTGCTGCGGAACCGCCGCTGGAACCGCCGGCGATGCGCGCAGTATCGCGGGGATTGCGCGTGGGCCCGTAGTGGCTGTTTTCCGTCACAAAACCGTAGGCGTACTCGTCCATGTTGAGCGTACCCACGAGCACAGCCCCGGCTTGTTTGAGTCTGGCGACCACCGCCGCGTCCTGGGTAGCGGGAGGATTGTCAGCGTTGATTTTCGACCCAGCTAGAGTAGTAATTCCGCCGATGTCGAACAGGTTTTTGACAGCGAAGGGAACGCCTGCTAAAGGGCCTGGGTTTTCGTTATTTGCGATCGAATTATCTATCTTTTCGGCTGCTGCGAGTGCGCTTGATGCAGTGATTGCAGTAAAGCAATTAAAAGCTTTATCCTTAACAGCAATCCGTTCCAAAGCAGCATTTACCGCCAGTGTAGCCGTAACCTTACCCGATTTAACAGCCGCTGCCGTAGCAACCGCATCAGCCCTCTCCAAAAAACATCTGCGTTCATCCGCGTACATCTGCCCTCATCTGCGGTTAAAAAACTAAGGTTCAAACACCGGCGCGACTTCCACTTCTCGGGGTAAAGGAAACTCAGTAACGAGTCGGGCGATCGCAGCTATCCTTTCAAAGTTTACCACAACACCGGGCCGATGTTCTGGATCTAACGGTAAGTTTATCAGTTCAGCGGTGCGATCGACATATTCTTCTACATTTACCATGAGTCCCTCCCAAAAAAACATCAGCGTTCATCCGCGTACATCCGCCCCCATCTGCGGTTGAAAATCTAAGATTCAGATATAAGTGCGATCGATTATTGTATTGTAAGCGCGATCGGGCTGTCAGTTATTATTGCTCAGTTTTTTGTATTCCTCGGATTGTCTGATATCATCTAAAGGCGATATAGGTTCATTTGGTAGATCGGGACTGAATTCTATACATATATCAATAGCCGCTTTATTATAGTTTTTATAATCATCATTTTCATAACATGAATTTACCACTTTTGCCTGCACTCTCAATTTTCCTTCCTGCCATCCTCCAGAACCCACTTTAAGAAGTTTACAATTTACTGCTTTTATACATTTCCATTGAATTTCACTGCATATAAAACTTCCTGAATCAAAGGAAATAGTGCTTAAATCTAATTTGATATCAGTACGTTCTTCATGAAAACCACCGCGATAAGCTGGTTTCTTTTGATAACTTATTAAAAATTTTTCCTGAAATTGTTTACTCATTAAATCCTTAAATTTGCCAACGGTAAATGTATTATTGTTATCGAACAACAAAACATCATCATCGCGGTCTATTGGTTGAAATTTATCATTCATAAAATGTGATTCTGTCATTTATATTTAAATATCATACTTGTAGAAGCAGGAGTTACAAATGTTCCCGTGGGAGTGTCCACTTTAGGAATACCACTATCTTAACCTTTTTTATGTCTGCTTGCTTAGCAGATTTCATAAACTCAGCCAGCTTCGATGTTTGTTTCCCACTCAAACACTGACAGTTTCCCGCAACTTCTCAACTGCAACATCAAGCGGAGGCAAAGTAAAATCCTCAGCATCCATCAATTCCTTAACCTTCTCGAAAATCTCAACCTCCGCCTCTTCCTGATCCGTCAGCTTATCATAAAAACAAGGGTCAGTAAACCACTGCTCAAAAGCAAACCTTAACACCCCATTCGGGTCAAGCATAAACTGCCAATACTTAGAAACTCGGTTATCAACTACTTCAAACAGCGGTGCCGGAGTCTGTATGGGATAATAACTGTAATTATCATCACAAATATAGTACCAAACTATTCCCTGCCACGAGCGGATTGCATAAACAACATATTCCTTGCCAACAGTCAACGGCAATTCAACCTTTTTAGTATAACCTCGGGCCGGATCAATATAATTTTCCGGTAGAACTTCCCCAGTATTAGCAATACAGCGAACAATCATAACTTGTCTACCTATAAATTTTTAGGGGCTATTTTAGGATATTGTCGTTTGAATTTTAATTCAACTTGTTGGAAAATTTTTGCATTTTCAGTATTTTCAAACCAGTGTACTTGTACGGAAGCTCCATTAATTACAAAAGCCTGAATGCTGGTTATTTTGTACCAGTCTTCGGGATTACCTCCATAGAGGGCAACAAGTCTGGAAACATCCCCTAGTATATCGTCAGGCCCGCCCTGAATTGCTCTACAATTACCAGCCTTAGCATCTTGCAGTAGCAGTTGCTCCTGCAAATTTATCGGACTCTCATCGGGAATAGCGCCTTGACTCATAATTTAACATTTTCAAATGTGATTTGTCAAATATCATTAAAACAAATTTCCCCCACTCAAACACTGACAGTTTCCCGCAACTTCTCAACGCCAACATCCAGGGGAGGAAAATCAAAATCTTCAGCATCCATCAATTCCTTAACCTTATCAAAAATCTCAACCTCCGCCTCTTCCTGATCCGTCAGCTTATCATAAAAATAAGGATCGGTAAACCACTGTTCAAACGCTATCATTAACAAGCCATTGGGCGAAACTTCAAACCGCCAATACTTAGAAACCCTACTGTCAACCACTTCAAACATCGGTGCCGGATTCTCCATCGGATAATAGCTAAAAATATCGTCGCAGATGTAGTACCAAATACTACCTTGCCATTCTCGTATAGCGTAAACAACATATTCTTTGCCTATTGTTAATGCCAACTTAATTTTTTTAGTGTAACCGCGTGGCGGATCTATATATTTCTCAGGAAGAGATTCACCCGTATTAGCAATACAACGAATTTTCATAACTTGATGACCTACAAATTTTTAGGAGCAATTTTGGGATACTGTCGCTTGAACTTAAACTCCACATCTTGAAGAGTCTGACTGTTCCGAAACCAATGAACTTGTACGGAAGCTCCATTAATTTCAAAAGCCTCAATACTTGTCATTTTATCCCAATCTTCAGAATTCCCGCCATAAACAGCAATAAGTCTCGGCGCATCCCCCAACAATCTATCTGTACCGCGACGAATTACTTTGCAATTACCAGCCTTAGCATCTTGCAGTAGCAGTTGCTCCTGCAAATTTATCGGACTCTCATCGGGAATAGCACCTTGATTCACAATTTAACAGCTTTAAATATTGTTTGTCAAACATCATAAAAACTAATTTGCGCTGGCACAGTTTCCGCCAGCAACTTTCCCTGCGAAATCACATACCGAACCGCAGCACGCCTCCTAATTGCATCATAACAATCATCAGCATCCAACACAATCAAATTTGCAGGTTTCCCCGCCTCTATCCCATAATTATCATCTCCCAGATTGAGAGTTTTAGCACCGTTGACAGTAACCATATTAAAACAAGCTGCAATCTGGGCCATTCCCGTCATCTGACAAACATGAACCGCCATGTGAGCGACATCCAACATATTTCCCGTACCTAAACTATACCAAGGATCTTGCACGCAGTCGTGACCAAAACTCACATTCAATCC
Source organism: Microcoleus sp. A003_D6 (assembly GCF_036702825.1). NCBI lineage: Bacteria > Bacillati > Cyanobacteriota > Cyanophyceae > Oscillatoriales > Microcoleaceae > Microcoleus > Microcoleus sp. A003_D6. Next base: position 4,873 of record NZ_JAUBWA010000078.1, read on the forward strand.
CTGTTGCCACAACTCCTTAACCCGCGTCACCCCACGGCGTTTGGGATAAGTATCCGCGCGGCCTTGCAGGGTGATATTAATTAAAGGATTGGCAATAAAATTAATTCCCGATTTTGCCAAACTTCCCATCAGCTTAAAAGCATAAGCATTGTTATAAGAACCGAAAGCCGTCGTGTGGCTAGCCGTCACCCGCGAACCAGCCCCGCTTCTAATCGCACAAGCTGCTACAACTTCCAAAAATCTCGACTGTTCATCATCAATTTCATCGCAGTGAACATCTATTAATCTATTGTATTTTTCAGCAAGTTCAAAAATTCGCTCAACCGACTTCACCCCATCTTCCCGCGTCAACTCATAATGCGGAATCCCGCCCACAGCATCCGCACCCATATCCAGAGATTTCTCTAAAAGTTTGTCATTTTCTGGACTTCCGTAAATCCCGTCTTGGGGAAAAGCCACAACTTGCAGAGTCATCCAATCTTTGACTTGTTCTCGAACTTCCAAAAGTCCTTGCAAAGCAGTCAGCGTCGGTTCGCTAACATCAGCGTGACTCCTGACAAACAAAATCCCTTGAGACGCTTGCAGCCTTAAAGTTTCAACCGCCCGTTTTTTGACATCATCCAGAGTTAAACTTTGCTTTCGTTCCCCCCAGATTTGAATTCCCTCAAACAAAGTGCCGCTTTGATTCCATCGCGGTTCCCCCGCAGTCAAAGCCGAATCGAGGTGAATGTGCGACTCCACAAAGGGGGGAGTGACTAATTTGCCTCCAACATCAATTTCGGATTCTCCCAATTCGGAAATCTGCGTCGATACGGCGGCTATTTTGTCCCCATCAATAGCGATATCTACTGTTTGACTGTCGATCGCACCTAACAAACGACATTGGCGCAGAACAATGCTATACTTTTGCTCAGGCATGACAATTGCACCTATTTTAATACTCGTAAACTTTATCCTTCCTACTGAAGCCAAAAGCATTCCCCAACCACTTGCTAACCCCCTCCTTCTCCCCCTCTGCGTCCTCTGCGCCCTCTGCGGTTAAAAACTCTTGCTCAAAAAACCCACCCATAACCATAATCACCCAGAAAAAAGCGCAACTACAAATCGCCCATATCAGACAATCTCAAACTCCAGATTGTGATGTTTCACCAAATCAAAGGTAAAATGGTCAACCACATTAGTATCGCTCAATTCCAGATTGTAAAAATCAACAAAATCCGCATCAAAATACGGCCCAGCGTGCCAAGTCCCCACATCTAACTTAATAAAACAATTGCCCGGAATCCGAAAAGCAGCCATATCCTCTAAACTCGGTTTATAGCTATCCCCAGGAGGCGCAACCGCCATCAACCAATCCTTACCATCCAAAGAACCCAAACACTGAGTACATTGAACGTGTCGCGTAATTTTGCCAAACTTGCGACCTTTATGGTGGAGCCGCATAATGTAAAATCTAGGAATACCCTTTTGCAAACTTAACTGAGCATCCTCAGCATCGAAAGACTTACCATCAACAGCCGCAAAGATAACTTGACCGTAACTCCGAAAATTCTCCGGTGTCACCCATTGTGCAAACAACTGCTTAGTTGAAATTGATTCGCTCATAACTCCCAACCTCCCTAGCTTTCTCCGTCATAAATATTCTAATATAAATAGTAAGACCACTTTATTTCTACCTTCAACAGAAACAAAAACAAACCTTTCTACTCATCCCATAAGAAAATAAACAAGATTGCTTTCATTTGATCGCCCTTCTTGAAATTTATCCGCGTTAATCTGTGTTAATCTGCCTGACATCTGCGGTCTCCGTATCAACCTTACAATCAAAATCAGCGCACTGCTGCAAAAAACGAGCCGGAATATCACGACGAGCACCCCAGTGCAAATGCAAATAAGAAGCGTGCACCCGACAAACTCCCCAACCTTCAGCAACCGCCTCAACTTCCCCCCGCTTCCCGTACCTCCAACTGTGATAAACTGGATTAATCGGTTCCACAGTTAAGTGCGATCGATGAAACTCATGTCCCCAAACCTCATCAAGAGCAGTTAACACCGAACTATCCCTCACCGCCACAGCTTCTCGGTATCCCAGCGTCAAACGCTTTCCCATCACAGCAGCAGTTTTCAACACTCCTACCCCTTGCCAAGAATTGCCATCGAAGTCTACAATAGAATCGCACAAATACATCAAACCGCCACACTCCGCATAAGTCGGCATTCCAGAAAAAATCGCACTTCTTACCGCATCCCGAATTAAAACATTACCGCTCAATTTTTGAGCAAACACTTCGGGAAAACCACCACCAAAATATAACCCTTGCACATTGTCAGGAAAAACCGCATCATCAAGCGGGCTCCAAAATACCAACTCGGCACCCAACTCTTCCAACAAATCAAGATTGTCCTGATAGTAAAAATTAAAAGCCCGATCGCGCGCAACCGCAATCCTCACTCCAAATTGTTTTCCCAAACTGTTGACAACATCATCTTTTTGAGTTATAATAACCGAAGGGAGACTGTGCCTACCCAAAAGTTGCTCAGACCCCTCACCCCCCCCATTTCGAGTTGCAGCCAACAAAGGCAAAAGTTGCTCCCAGTCAAAACTAACAGCAGCCAAATCAGCCAGTTTATCGATCGCAGCATGAAGATTCGGCAACTCCTGGGCCGGAATCAGCCCCAAATGTCGATCGGGAATAGTAACAGCCTCATCCCTACGCAAAACGCCCAAAATAGGTAAATTGAGCGGTTTGAGAGCATCTTGAAGCAGTTCCAAATGTCGATCGCTCGCCACCCGATTCAGCACCAAACCAGCGAATTTAAGGTCAGGGTTAAAAGAACGAAAACCGTGGGCGATCGCAGCCACAGAACCAGAGAGCCTGCTGCAATCGATCGCAAACAATACCGGCAAATTCAGCAAATAAGCAACATGAGCCGTAGAAGCAAAGGAAATAGAATAGTGTTGTTTTTCTTCTGGCTTTCTTAAATCCGTTAAATCTGTTAAATCCTTTACATTTCGTACAACCGTTGCCGAACTTCTATCCGTTACATCCGTTACGAAATCCGTTGCCGAACTTTCTTCTTCTTTCTTCCGAGAAACACCATCAAATAGTCCCATCACCCCTTCAACTAAGGCATAATCGACATCTTGAATATGACGAGAAAAACACTTTTTTACATAACATTCAGACGTTAATACCGGGTCTAAATTGCGACAGGGGCGACCAGTAACAAAAGCATGAAACATCGGGTCAATGTAATCGGGACCAACCTTAAAAGATTGAACATTCAAGCCGCGGCGGATTAAATAAGCTAAAAGGGCGATCGTTACAGTGGTCTTTCCCGCCCCGCTGCGTTCGCCAGCAATTACTAAAGTCATAGTTCTAGTTAGTTACAATAAATAATAGAATCTAATTGCAAGTATTCCCTCTCAATTATTGAAATTATCTGCGTTAATCTCCGTTAATCTGCCTTGGATCTGCGGTTGACCGGCTCTATCAAAAAAGTAGGGCAGACATTGCCTACCCCACTTAATATTAACTCAATTCCTTATTCCTTTCTCCTTATTCCATCCATCCGCTACATCCGCTACACAATCCGTTGCCGAACTTCTTTTACCGCTTAGCCAACTTCAGTATTTGAGCCGTCACTGCCAAACTTTCCTCGTAAAGCATATCTCGGCCCCAACTCTGCAAGTGTTGGCCTAGCAACTGTTCTGTCACTTGGTCAAACAGAGGAGTCACCTGGTTAAATCGATCGGTTTGAGCGCCACCCTTCATTTCCATCCGCATACAGCCCCCGGTTTCCGAACACAGAACCGTACCGCAGTCAGCTTTCTCGTTTGTAGAATTCAAACGCAGAGCAATCAAATCGCCCGGGACATCGCCCGAATCAGCAGTAGGAATAGCACCCAACTCGGCTTCGACAACCCGTTCGTCCGCACCCGCGAATTTAATTCGCTTGATTTGGTAATCGCCCTCTTCCTGTTTGAAAGCAACCGGACGCCACTGAAGCCGGCTCGCCAGCCAGCCCAAATACATTAGCGCTTGAGTAGAATTGCCCTGTTCGTAATCGATCGTCACTCGATCGATCTCTTGAATTGCCGCCCGACGTTCCGGGGCGTCAAAAGCCTCAGCCGCCAACTCTTGCCACGCGGCCAACCGGCGCCAATTCAGATCGGCGATCGGAATTCCTTCCTCGATCAGACTTTGCATCACCAGCAATTCCGCTTCAGGCTCCGCAAAACTGCTAGAGTCGATAATCACAGAACTGCTAGTTGCCGCCAGCCGCTGGAACAAATCTCGATCGGCATCTGGATTCGCTTTCCACCACACCAACTTTGGTAAATCCGCAATCATCAGCGCCGTCACAATGCCACTCACCCGTTCCAGAGCAGCTTCCGTACCCCGCAGCGTAATGTACTCGCAGCAGATCAGATTGCCACTGCTGCGCTTGTGAACCGGACAATAAGCAGCCACTTGAGCCTGCACGCCCGTATCTTCCCCCCCCGTCGGGCACAGAGCAATAATCCGGCAGGGGTTGGCAGCCACAATCGCGTCAGCCACCCCCGAACCGCCTGAACCCAAGCCAGTCGGGCCCAAAAGCTCGCCACTGGAATTTTTGCGAGCCACTTCTTCCCGCAACATTGCCAGTAATTCAGCGCTAGGTTTGCCAGTTCTCGCCATTCCGTAAGCTTTTTGAGCCGCCCTGATGCTAGATGCCGTCATCGGCCCGCTAATACCGTCGATCGGCCCCTCGTAAAACCCCAGATCCCCCAATAACTGTTGAGTTTCTTCCGGTTCGTAGACTACAAAAGTAAAAGTTGTTGCCCTAGTCGCGATCGGAAAATCGCCCTTTGACCCAGATTCTTTGTAACTTTCCCAGATTTTACTGAGTTCTGCCTCTATTTGGTCGATCGACACATCTTTAGGACTTTGCAGCGAAACCAGAGGCGGAGCTTTTATCGGTGTCATCGTCATAAATCTTGTCTCCTTTCTTATTAGTTATTAATCATTGGTCATGGGTCATTGGTCATGGGTCATTGGTCATTAGTCATTGGTCATTAGTAAATTTGAATTGCATAAATCTTGGATTCAAGAAGACGAAACCGCAGATTAACGCAGATTAACGCAGATGTATTTCCTGTTAGGGAGAGCGAATTTTGGCAATTCAATTCCTTTCATAACTACTGCTGACTAATGACTAATGACTAATGACTAATAACTCTTAAAGTCTGCGCCACTTGCGGCCGTCTCTGTTCATTAGCAGTTCTGCTTCCGCTGGTTCCCAAGTACCCGCTTCGTATTTAGGAACCAACTCCTGTTCGTTGGACGATTCCCAAGCCATTAGCGCCGGCGTTACCACCCGCCAAGCTTCTTCCACTTCATCAGAACGGGTAAACAAAGTTTGGTCGCCCAGCATACAATCAATCAACAGGCGATCGTAAGCATCCGAAGATGTCACCCCAAACGAAGCACCGTAACTAAAATCCATATCCACCGTCCGCGTCCGCAAATCCGGCCCCGGCATTTTCGCCTCAAACCTCAGCGAAATCCCCTCGTTGGGATGCACGCGCATTGTCAAAACGTTGGGGGTAGTTTGTTGGGCTGCGGACTGAAAAATCATCAGAGGCACTTCGCGAAACTGAATCGCAATTTCGCTGACTTTTTTCGGCAACCGCTTCCCCGTCCGCAGGTAAAAAGGCACTCCCTGCCAGCGCCAGTTGTCGATCGTAAACTTCATCGCCACAAAAGTCGGTGTTGTCGAGTTGGGAGCAACCCCCGGTTCTTCGTGATATCCCGGCACGGGTTTGCCCTTCATCCACCCTGCGGAATATTGACCGCGAATCGCTGAGAACTCCAAGTTATTCAAATCTGCTAAGCGAGTTGCTTGCAGAACTTTCATCTTTTCCGTGCGGATGCTATCAGCGTCCAGGGAATTCGGCGGTTCCATCGCCGTCAGACAGAAAATCTGCATCAAGTGGTTTTGCAGCATATCCCGCAGGGCCCCAGAGGATTCGTAGTAACCCGCCCGGTCTTCTACGCCTACTGTTTCTGCAACTGTAATTTGTACGTGATCGACAAATTGCCGGTTCCACAGCGGTTCAAAAATCGCGTTGGCAAACCGGAACACCATTAAATTCTGAACAGTTTCTTTACCCAAATAGTGGTCGATCCGGTAAACTTGCTGTTCTTGGCAAACCTTCTGCACGACTCGGTTGAGAGCTTTTGCCGAACTCAAGTCGCGGCCGAAGGGTTTTTCAATTACCAAGCGGTGTTTTACTGGATCGGTCAGCATTTGAGCAGCGCCCAGTTGCCTAATTGCTTCTGGGAAAAAGTTCGGGGAAACCGAGAGATAAAATATGTGATTGCCGCGAGTTCTCCTTTCTTCGTCGAGTTCCGCTAAGAAAGCTTTGAGTTTTTCATAGCTTTCGGGGTTATCAATGTCGCCCGGACAGTAGTACAAACCTTGAGCGAAATCTTGCCAAAATTCTTCACTGCCAATGCCGCCGCCAAATTCTTCAATGCCTTCGCGCATTTGCTCTCGGAAGTAATCGTGACTCCAAGGGCGGCGGGCTACTCCCACTACGGTAGTTTCCGGTGGCAAGCGCCGATCGCGCTTCATCTGATAAATTGCTGGTACCAGTTTGCGCTGGGTCAGATCCCCTGAAGCTCCGAAGATTACCAGAATTTGCGGTTCCGGCACCCGTTCTTTTCGCAAACCGACGCGCAGTGGATTTTCAAGTAGCGTTACCATTTATTTTCCTTTTGCTTCTAGTGCTGTTAATCTTGCCAAGACAGCCTGATAGTTGGCGGTCATTTCTGCTAATTGCTGGGTGAGAGAGTTAATCTGCCCTTCATATTCAGCTTTCATTTGCTCTCTAACTTCCGCCCGGATTTTTATTCTCTCAGCAGCCAGTCGAACTTCCCAATCTTTATCCCGTTGTCGCAGTTCAGCTTTTAGCTGCCTGTTTTCGGCCCTCAACTGCTCCAACTCCAACGCCACAGCAGCACTACGGCGATCCCTTTCTCTGTTTTGCGATCGGATTTGCTCTCTGAGCCGCTGATTGTCCGATCGCAACTTCTCCAATTCTGAAGCACCATCCTTGCCAGTTCGCCCGCTTCCTAGCGATGGAAATCGCTGTTCAACCAAACGTTGAACTGCTGAACCAGTAGGCATACCATTAGGCGATGACTCTACTGCTTCTTTCCAAATTTCTAGCTGTACCTCGGGGGGCAATCCCTTTAATGGGCGGATTTGATATTCTTTAACAAGGGAATTGTGTACGTTCGTACACAAATTTTCCACGATCTCAGCCGCGTCAATGAACTGATAAGCTCTTCGTTTCGTGATTCCCCACTTTTCGTGACAATAAGCCTCAAAATTCTTGTGGGTTTCCCGGTACAGTTTTTGTTCCCGAATTTCCTCAAGAGCTTTGCCGACTTCGTAAAAAGTGTGAAGTCCTTGTTCTACGATCGATTCGAGTTGTTGAAGCCTCGCCCGTTCAGCGATATCCAGTTGAGCGTTGACTTCCTCGCTTTGTTGAATGGTATGGGGAGTTAACATAACACTTCTTTAGCAGTCAGGTATGAAAAATCAGAAATTTGCGGACTTGATATTCTTTGACAAGGGAATTGTGTACGTTCGTACACAAATTTTCCATAATCTCAGCCGCCTCAATGATTGCAGACAGACATTTTCTCAGGAGCCCCGGAACCCAAATGATTATGTATTATGACTCCTGAGAGTTTCTGCCCTTACCGATACAAACCTGCTCTCTACACCGGCGCGAGCCTCTTAACTTTCTCTTCCAAGGAATCCATCAGGGATTGGAACGGGGTGACGAATTTATCAATCCCCTCCAAGAGCAAGTCTGCCATCACTTTGTCCAAGTTGATGTCGATGTCGGGATCTTTGAGACTTTCGATCAGCGTGTAAGCTTCTGCAACGTTGGTCTCAATCCGGGGTGCGACATCGCAGTGGTCGAAACAAGCTTCGACGGTGTTCGGCGGCAAAGTGTTAACGGTGTCCGGGCCGATCAGTTCATCAACGTACATGACATCGCTGTAGTTGGGGTTTTTGGTGCTGGTGGAAGCCCACAGCAGCCGCTGCACTTTCGCTCCTTTGGCAGCTAAAGCTTGCCAGCGATCGCTCGCTACAATCTCTTTATATTTCTGGTAAGCTACCTTCGCATTGGCGATCGCAACTTTCCCCTTCACCGCTTCCAGTTTGGCTTTCGTAGAAATATCGGTAACGTTTTTAAGTTTCTCGTCAATCTTGCCGTCGATATTGATGTCGATCCGGCTCAAGAAGAAACTGGCAACAGAAGCAATATTGCTAATATCCAAACCTTTAGCAGCCCGCGCTTCCAAACCGCGAATGTAAGCCCAGAAGGTTTCGACGTAGCTGTCAACCGAGAACAGCAAAGTCACGTTAACGTTAATCCCTTCGCTGATGACTCGCTCGACTGCGGGCAACCCTTGAGCGGTTCCCGGAATCTTAATCATCACGTTTTCTTTGCCGAGGGCTTTGTAATAGCGCAGGGCTTCGCTAATAGTGCTTTCTGTATCGTTGGCGATCGTCGGCGGCACTTCGATGCTGATGTAACCGTCCAAACCGTCGGACTCTGCGTACACTGGGGCGAAGATGTCGCAAGCGTTGCGGATATCTTCAAACACCAGAGTTTCGTAAATTTCGAGTACAGATTTACCCGCCCGGATGCCAGCTTCGATATCCGCGTCGTAAATCACATTACCCGCGATCGCTTTCTCGAAAATAGCCGGATTAGATGTAATCCCGCGCAGTCCCCGACTTTCAATCATCTGTTTTAGTTCGCCGGACTCGATCAGATCGCGAGTCAAATTGTCCATCCAGATACTTTGGCCAATTTCTTTGATTTCTAACAGGTGATTCTTTGTTGTTTCCGTCATTACTGTAACTCCTACAATTTGATATTTGATAATTGGGAATTAGAAATTGGAAATTGAGAATTGGCAATTGGAAATTGAGAATTGGCAACTGGGAATTAAAACATTCTTGCTTCCTTCCCGGCGTTACATCCGTTACATCCGTTACATCCGCTGCCGAACTTCCTTCCCGGCGTTACATCCGTTACATCCGTTGCCGAACTTTCTTCCCGGCGTTACATCCGTTACATCCGTTACATCCGTTACATCCGTTACATCCGTTGCCGAACTTCCTTCCCGGCTTTACATCCGTTACATCCGTTACATCCGTTGCCGAACTTCCTTCCCGGCGTTACATCCGTTACATCCGTTACATCCGTTGCCGAACTTCCTTCACTCGGAAAATGTTCGAGGATTGCGCGATCGATCTTGAATAAAAGACTCAACCAGCGCTACATTTTCTTTGCTGCCGATAATCAAGGGCGATCGCTCGTGCAGTTTGGTCGGCACTACGTCTAAGATGTCTTGAGTGCCGGTACTGGCCCGCCCGCCGGCTTGTTCCATCAAAAACGCCAAAGGAGCCGATTCGTAGAGCAAACGCAATTTGCCCTCGGGTTTTTTCACGGTTCCCGGGTACAAAAACACGCCTCCCTGAAACAAAATCCGGTGGAAATCTCCCACCAAAGCCCCGCCGTACCGGGCGCTGTAGCCTTGACTGCGGTGCACGTAGCGAATGTAATCTCTCAAAGATTCCTCCCACTGCCAGAAGTTGCCTTCATTAACGCTGTAAATCGGGCCGCTGTCTGGAACCTGAATGTTTTCAGTTGCTAAAATGAACTCGCCCAAACTGGGATCGAGGGTAAAGGAATGAACGCCTTGCCCGATCGAATAAACCAGTATGGTACTGGGCCCGTAGAGTACGTAGCCGGCGCCGATTTGTTTGTGTCCGTGTTGCAGCAAGTCGGAGGCAGAACCGTCTGCATCGTCCCCCTCTTGCTTGCGGATGCTGAAGATTGAGCCGACATCGAGATTGATGTCAAGATTGGAAGAACCATCTATGGGGTCGTAGAGCAAACTGTAACGCCCGATCGGACAATTTTCGGGAATGTAATAGGGTTTTTCCATTTCCTCCGAAGCCAAGCGGCAGACAAGTCCGCTTTGCTGGAATACCGAGATAAACACTTCATTGGCATAGATATCCATCTTTTTGACGGATTCTCCCTGCACGTTGACACCCCCTGTAAACCCTAAAGCATCTTCCATTAATCCGGCTCTGCTGAGCCGCCTCGCGATCAGCTTGGCAGCTAGTCCGATGCGATTCATCAGGGCACTGAGATCCTGAGCATCTGCTGAAAAGCTGTGGAGTTGCTGGAGTACGTGACGGGATAGAGTCGTGCAATCGCGGTCTAAGGCTTGCACCTGATCGATCGGGCCCAGGCGGGTTTCCCCTGTCGGCGCTTGTACCATGATTTCGATAACCTCCCTGTCTTGCGGCTCTGGATTTGGGATTTTTCAGGTGCTTGACACTTGCTCCTGAATCGGCTATTAGACCGATCGTCCCCTAACTTCTATCTTAGGGAGGGTTTTGCGAAAGGGCGTCGAACTTTAGGTGAATTTTAGATCCCCACACAAAATTGAGGAGTTCGATCGAGTGTTTGGTCGGGAATTGTATTTACAATCACTAAATTTTTAAATTAACCGCAGAGGACGCTCTTGACGCAGAGGGAGAAAGTGTTGGCTTCGGGATGTAGGTTGGCTGTGTAGCAGAAAACAAACAAAAGTTATTAATCTCAGCTCGCTTAGCTTGATTTTTCATTATTTTCAACTATTTTAGCAATCAGTGGACGATAAATAGTGTTATCTAAGTGTCCCTTGTACCACTCCTTATAATCTCCACTATTATATAAATGTTCTTCAATTAGTCGAGCCTCTTCCAGTAGTATCCACAAGTTATGAGTAGCTCGATTACAAAAACCTTCCATACCACCTATTTTCAGTCCATTTAGTTTATACTGACGACACGCTGGACATAGACATTCCTCTAGTTTCTTTTCTTCTTCTTGACTGACTTGACGACCCCTCCAGTTACCTAAAGGAGCCACAATTCGCTCTCCGGTTCCAGGCAATTGTATCATCCCCCGCGCTGCCCGACTGCGCCAACCGCTTGAGTCTACTGAGTTAATCTTCAATAAAGCGGCTAAATGTATAGTTGCTGTGCCACCAATGCCAAAAACATGAAGTTTTGTATTCTTGAATTCTTCGCGTATATGTTGAATGCTAGATAGAATTTTATGATAAGGCAATGCTTTAGGAGCGCGGAGTAAATTTGGTACAATGCCACCCAAAGCAATATATGGTTTTGCTAAGAATTCCTTATGTGCTTTGATTTCATTTACATAATCTTCAAGCAATTCGCTAATGTGAATAACAGGAATGTATGATGGATGGTCTTTATAAGCCAGATTCATTTCCATTGTGCGCTTAAAACATTGTTTCTGCTGCTTAAATGTCATTTTGGGAGTAGGAATAAAGTCTTGAGGAATTGGATACCAGTCTGGTTTAGCTTTTTCTACAAACTCTTCATACTCTTTTCTTGGCGTTTCACCATCACGTTTTATAAAGTAAAAAGCACCGTTATCAAGATAAATTTGAACCTGAGTAGGAATACCCAAAGATTCGTGCAGTCCCTTTTCCATCGCCTCACGCCTGCGTTTGGGCATTTTGTGAAAATCGGCGTAGGAAATCATTACCGCGTGTAGTTGGGGAAGAAAATACTCTGAGGTTCTGTCCCATACACGCGGTTTTATTCCCTTTAAACTGATGCCAGCGACGATTTGCATGATTCAGATATCCTAAACCATTTCTGATAGTAGAGCTTTATATCGCGACATGAGCAATTGTCCAGTGCCATCAGTTATGTACTTACCCACATCCTTTGAGTAAATATGTGCTTGCTGAGTAACTGTTGGTATTATATACGTAATTGGCTCCTCAGCCATAAATGAATGATCTTGGTCAATATCTATACTAGAATATCGTAAAGCCGTTAGAATTTTTTGTGCTATTGATGATACTGAGCCAAGAGAATCATGGTGAAAAAATTCATACCGAGGTAACTGCTGATTAGGGTTTTTGGAGTGACCGATAAAAAACATATACATATGAAAAATTTTACACAATTGTTTATAAGAACTGATGTTAATGTCATGTTGTTTTTCATAACGTTCAAAGTAAGAGCTTTCTAAGTCTGTAAGATTAGCTTTTTCATTCAAAGTAGCTCTTGTAGTGAAAGAACGACGTATCAGACAGGTAGCTATGGTTTGTTTTAGATAATCACCAACAAACGAAGGATCGGACAACAACAATGTCATCATTTGTCCATCATTAAGAGTATAGTTTCCCGCTTCCCACTTCGGATCTATCTCCTTAGCTATATACCAATCCAACACGGCACTATAAACTTTTAAACGTACATTTTTGGATACTCCACAGTAAATAATCCCAGAGTTTTTAGCACAATCGAGACATTCAAGCAGACCTCGTATTGCTTCGCGAGTGAATTCACCCCGCCTATTTTCAATTAAAAAGTTGTCTAGGTAAGCATCCTGCGGAAATAGGCTACCATCTCTGAGGATAATATCTGGACGACTTCGGTCTGCATTCAACAAATATTGATAGTCAAATTTATACTGACCAACATCCATTGCTGAGGCTAGACAGCGCTGATAATCTTCAGGTTCTAGCTCGTCTTGATACGAGGGGTCAATTAGCATCCATTTGAGTAATTCTTCATTCGGTTGGGGGTTGAATCGAGGCGGATCATAACTCGCTTGACCCTGTTGCACCCTAAGTACAGCACCAGCAGCATTGTTAAGTAAAAAGGGTACACTGCGTGTGAAAAATCGTGCGGGAATAGGTACAGAACTGCGATGCTGGCTCACATCAGAAGACCCGATGAGAAAATCACGGTTTCCCCAAACGTCATCAGAAGTAATCGGGTTAAGGAAGTGTTCTCCTACAATATGGCTTTGAAGGTGTTGTTGAATTGATGCAACATCCAGATTTACTCTCCATCGACTACTACCTCTTGCTGGTTTCTCAATTCGCACTTGTTCCTTAGTCATTCCAAATCCACGAATAGCAACCTGCTCTAACAGGCGTGCTAGTCGTGCTGATTTAGATGAGTCTTGCTCTATCTGACGCTTGAGATCAGTGAAAAAATCAAGGTATAGTTCCCTCGGATCTTTTTCTAGTAAATGTTCCCGAGCAGTTTGAATTGTGGTTGTCCAAGCTCTCTCAGATTCAACTATTTGTCGCATATAATCAGCCGTTCTTGCAACTGGATTATAATCCGCAACTGCATCACGGCTCAGTACCTCATAGGTATCAGAGTTGAGGATGTCAAATATTGATAGCTGCCTATATCGATCAGGATCGGGAGAGTTAGATTGAGATTTGCGTTTTCTGGGCATTTTTATTTCTCCTTTTGTTTTAAGTCATTAATTTTAGATATCCATTCATCTTTCATCTCCTTGAAAATATCAGGAGTTTTACCACCTTCTGAATTTTCAGTTTTACGCTCCCTAATGCGTACCGGAATCGTATGCTTCACACTCTCATAAGTACCCGAAAGCAAACAAGTACCGCGTGGCATTTTGGGTAGGGCACGTAACATTTCTTCAGAGGCATCTGACTTTACTCCCCGAATGGCATCAAGTTGATCTGGTTCCAACGCAAACACCAGTCTTGTATTACACTGACGGATAATGCTTCTATCAATGTCAATAGGGCTTTGTGTCATTAATACCATGCAAATGCCGTGATGTCTTCCAATTCGTACACCTTCCCGTATTATTTGTTTGCAAGGGCTACCCTCACCTTGTGGTACAAACAAATGAGCTTCATCCACAACCGCCACATAAGGTGGAATATGACCCCGGATGCGTAAGTTCTGAAGTTCCCTCAAGACTGCTGTTGCTATAGATTGAAGCTGTATAGATGTTAATTTTTTACAATTTATTGCCAGACAAGGATACATAAGTTTTCGCCAGTCAGCTACCCCCTCGCCAAATATTTTGTAATTATTGAGAGTTTTTAACCTGCGTGTGACTGTATCTACTAATCGTGGCACATCACCAGGTTTACCTGATAGTGCTTCTGCTGAATCTGGGATTTTTGCTAAAACATCATCCAAGGTAAATTTGGCAATATCTCCATTGACTAGACGAGTTTGTAGTTCACCAAAAGCCCTTGTCACTACGTCACATTGAACTGAACTCTGTTTCATGGCTTCAGGAAGTAAATCTATCAATTCTGATTCAGTAAGTGATGAGATGCGAATGCTAAAATCTTTTCCTGGCTCAACAACTTTGCCATCCAATTTTTCAACGAGCGACGAATATTCATCCTGCGTATCTATAAAAACAATTGGTAACTTCATCTTGATAATTTCTTCTGCAACTACACCCATTGCATAACTCTTACCACTGCCTGTAGTTCCACCTATAAAAAAATGCCGTTGAATCGCCTCACGCTTTAGAATAACTGCTGTTTTTGTGCCACTTACTGTTTCACCAATGTACAAACCTTTAGATGGATCTGTCTCCATACCCAAAACACGGACGGTTTCATCACTATCAGCAATAAAGACTTCTGCCCCCGAATTTGGTAAATTCTGTGGCGCTCTGATCTCTGTCTCTATAGGAGATATGCTCTCTGCCTCTTTAACAGTTTCATTGCTATCAGCAATAGATACTTCTGTACCCGAATTTGGTAAATTCTGTGGCGCTCTGATCTCTATAATCTCCTCAATCAAGTCAGCTTCGGCAATGCGAAATATACTTGTGCTATCTTCCTCTTTAGGAAAATTTCGTGGCAGCCCCATGCTCTCAGTAACATTGATGCTTTCTGCGCTTTCATTAGAGTTGCTTTCATAAGCACTACGAATTCGACCATAAAGCATGGTCTTTTCTGCTCTTGATACAGGAATCCGAACAAGCATACCAGGCTTTACATCTTGTCCTGCTTTCAATTTGATTCGCACAGTTTCAAAAGTTGGAGTATCCCGATCAGAAATAACAGTACCAATAGGAAGAGTCTTGACGCTCATTTTTAAACACCTCGATTAAGATTAAGATTTGATTATTCTCTATAAATTTCTACACCAAGTTGTTGCAGCAATCGCCTAGCCACACTGGAATGAAAAGCGCTGACAGGCAATCCTGTCAACAGACTTACTACCCACTTCGGGGATACCCGTCGATCGCCAACTAGCACGTACCATGACTGATAGCTAGCGGGGTTGCCCTTGCCTTCCACCAACGCCTGACGCGCCACATCAAGCACTTGTGCTGGTGTCATTACCACCTCAATTCCCTTGAGGCAAGCTTTTCCTTGCAAGTCGATCGCCTGTCCACTAGCTAGTTCCGGGGGCTTTCCGTACAGCCAATCATGCAACGTTGCCAGCTTTTTACCCAAGGAGCCTGTAGCAATTCGCACAGCTAATCCTGATTTGATTAGCATATCGTATTTATCCAGTGCAAGGAAATAATCTCGACCCAGACAAATGCAAAGTTGTTGATATGGCTTGGCGTTGAGGATATGTTTGAGTTTAGCCATGACCTCTGGTTGCAGTTGGCGCGATCGAGCTCTTGTCATTTTTTGGTCATAATCTGGAATCGGATAGTCACTAGGTATCAGTCCAAACTTAGCTGACAAAATATATATCTCTAACGGTGCTGATGGTTGTTTCCGCAGAAAACGACGCAGCAAACGGAATGTTGGGCCATCATAGCGCTCAATAGCAGGCAGCGAATCAGCATCCGAACGTTTACGCTGCGAGCAAGCCAAAATTAGCAGATGTCGCAAATTCAGAACTCACTATATATTATTCATGTTATTTACCACATTATTCTATTTCGGCTATGCCGGATGCTTGGTGTAAAAAGTAGCAAGCAATACAATTTTTTGGGATAATGAAGGCTTAAAAGCTTAATTCAGCTAGATTATAACCTTGCGTTATGACCACAATTACGGAAGAGCCGATTTTTTGTGAAGCTAACTCAACTAACTGGAGACTTGCGATCCTTGAGTATCGATCGCGATCGCCCTTACATCAGCCTTCACCCCAAATTCCCCCCAAGCAGCCGCCATCCCTTTCTCAACCGCATCAACATTAGTAACATCCGTTAAAGCCAAAAGCGTCGGGCCAGCACCACTAATTACCATTCCACAAGCCCCTGCATTCAACGCAGCTTCTTGCACCGCTTCATATCCCTGAATCAGCGATCGACGGTAAGGCTGGTGAATTTTGTCTTGGAGGGCGCAGCGCAGCCAGTTTTCATTCCCAGTTTCCAAAGCCCGCACTAGCAAACCGAGGTGTGCGGCATTGAAAATCGCGTCAGCCTTACTGTAATCTGCTGGCAAAACTTTGCGGGCTTCGGCGGTAGAAAGCTCAAAATCGGGAATGGCTACCACGGACACAATATTTGGATGCCAGGGAATATCGCAAATCTCCCAGGAACCCCCCCCCTGCCCCCCCTTGCTAAGGGGGGGTGATTCTGTTACCCCCCCTTCGGTAAGGGGGAGTTGTTCTCTTAGCCCCCCCTTACTAAGGGGGGGTTGGGGGGGTGCATTGCTAGCAGCGAGGCGACATCCTCCCAGCAAAGCGGGGACAACGTTGTCGGGATGGCCTTCAAGTTCGATCGCCAACTGCATCACTTCCACCTGACTCAAAGGCGCACCGGCTAACTCATTTGCACCGACTAACCCGCCGACAATAGCTGTAGCGGAACTCCCCAAACCTCTAGCAAGCGGCACTTGCATATCTATATGTATCGCTACGGGCGGCGGCGATTGTTGGAGGCGATCGTATAACTTGAGAAAAGCTTGATAAGCGAGATTGCTGTCGTCTGTCTTGACTTTGGCGGCTTCTTGGCCTGTAACGGTAATTTTTAGTTTCTCGGTTGCTGAGGGTTCGAGTCGGGAGAATTGGAAGCAGTTGTAGAGGCTTAAAGCGGCACCGATGCAGTCGAATCCAGGGCCTAGGTTGGCGGTTGTAGCGGGTACGGTGACGGTGACGGTGGAAGTTTCGGGCATTTTTTGAGTAATGGATTTGGAGTGTTTAACCGCAGATGAACGCGGATGAACGCAGATGATTTTTTGGGTATTTATTTTATACCATGTTTTCACAAAGCTATTTATTGCCCCAGCAGTTGAAGATGCTTGATGGCGTCTTGATAATCGTTGGTATTGCCGGATTTTTGATAGAGTTCGGCGGCTTTTTGATAATCGGCGATCGCCCCCGGTTTGTCTTCTAAGAACTCGCGGACTCTGGCGCGGTTGTAGTAAGCGTCGCCGTAGTTGGGGTTGATTTCAATGGCGCGATCGAAATCTGCTTTTGCTGCTGGATAATCTCGAAGGTTGCGGCCGCGGATGATGCCGCGTTTGTTGTAGGCTTTGGCGTAGTTTGGGTTGAGGCGAATTGCTGCTGTGTAATCTGCGATCGCCCCTTGAATGTCTCCCGCTTCTGATTTGGCTAAAGCGCTGTTAAATAAGTCTTCAGCAGGATTTTGAACGATGAGTATTGGCGCTGACTCTGCTGTAATGGCAGGGGATATGCCACCCAAAACGGTAACAAATCCTAAAATGCCGATCGCCCGGTAAAAGTGTTTCATAAATCTAAGCAAAAATTTGAGCGACAGAGCAACTAAAACCAGGTAACAAAGGCGAGGTCAATTCATCAGCGCTCAACAGCGTAGCAACGAGCCTTAAACTTGCTTGTTCCCTGCGATAAACTTCAATTTGTCGCAACCGCCAATTCGCAATCCAGTATTCCTGTACTCCTCGTACCGAATAGAGTCGGAGTTTCAAATCTCTATCCCGTCTTTCATTGTCTGTACCAGCAGATAATACTTCAACAATTAACTCAGGTGCGGCGGTTAAATGACCGGCTTCGTCTAGCAAGATAGCCAAGCGTTCATTGCTGGCCCAAACTACATCAGGAATAACGTTATCGGCATCCGTGAAAATAAGACCCGGATTGATGGCGGCTCGTCCCAAACCAGTCGAGCGCGACCAAGTTTTTAACTCTAAGTAGAGGTTACCACAAGCTTCTTGATGACCCCAATGCGGTGCTCTAGTCACAAATAACTCTCCATCAATAAGTTCATAACGATCGCCGTTATCGGGCAATAGTTCTAAATCGGCGGTAGTCCAGCGTACTTTATCAGATATTGTCTGGCTCATACAAACACTCTTGATAGGTCATACAAACATTATAAACCTGTTTGTAGTAAGGACTTCAGTCCTCCAATCGGGCTTTTAGTCAATTAGGGCTAAAGTCCTTACTACAAACAATTCTGCCGATCGCAATTAACCGGACATGACATTACTTCAAAATAGTTTTAGAAGCAATCCGAGTTTTCTTGCGATCGGCTTCACTCAATTGTTCGCCAGATTGCAAGCGAGTAGCAGAAGTTTGCAGCACAGTTGCGGCACTTTTATCGCCCATTTGCAAAGCAGTTTTAGCAGCAGTTTGCAGCATCGTAGCCGCACCGGCGCGATCGCCCTGTTGCAATCTAGTTTCTGCGAGTTGAGTTTGGCGGTACTTAGCCAAAGCTAAAATGTGCTGCTGCACCATTGGATTAAGTGCCGGCTGATAAACTTTTAAGACATTAGCAGAAACTGCAACAGGATCGGAAAGTAAACTTGAACCGACAGTCGGATCGTCGTAGCGAATTTGCAATTGCCCGATCGCCTGCGTGCCTTCTGGTAACTGTCCAATATAAATATTAGCCAAAACTACTCGCTCTATATCCTTCATTAAATCTCCCAGGCGCACCATAAAACGATCGCCCTCTTGCTGCACCGGTAATTCGATCGTATCCGGGGCAACTTGGGCGATCGGTTTGAGTTCGGCTAACCGCACTTTTGGCATCAGCGAAAATAGCAAATAAGCATTAGTCAAACCTACACCTTGGACGCGAGTAAACAGTTTGCCAAACTCGTCAACCGCATCTTCGGGACGCTGAATGTGAGCCAGAGCACCGCCGCCAGCATCAGCAATTTTTTCCAAAATATCCTGGTTCCAGTTATCGCCAAATCCCAGAGAATTTAAAGTCATGTTATACTCGGCCGCCAGTTTAGCCAACTTCAAACAGCGGCTGTCGTCGCCGTGTTCGTTTTCGCCGTCAGTCAGCAGAAACGCCTGAGATATAGCTTCTTTTTTGCCTTTGCCCAACTCTTCAATACCTAACTTAATGCCCTCATCAATTGCTGTGCCGCCTGCCGGACGCAATTTCTCAATTTGCCGTTTAATGTTAGCGGGGTCTTCGACAATTTGATTGGGGACGAGGACTTTGGCTTTGTGGTCGAAAGCCACCGCGCAAAAGCGATCCCCGGGCTTCAACCGATCGAGCAACCGTCCGGCAGCTTGTTTGACGGTTTCCAAGGGGCGTCCGCCCATCGAACCGCTGTGGTCGAGAATCAGGCACAGGTTTAAGGGTACGCTGGAGTCGATCGAGCTTGCCGTCGCCGACACCGAAATCGCTAGCTGGCGCTGCGTTGAGGGCGCAGCAGCGTCAAGGTTAGGGTCGTTTAAAACCGGGAGCAAACTAACTTTCATGCGGGATACCTAAAGATTGCGTTACTATTTCTTTAAGAATAACTCCATCAGTTCAGGCAACATTTCGGTTATATGAACACACCCATTAAAGCAGTGCAATCGCCATACTACGGGGAAGGTAACTCTCGGACGCCCCCTCCCGATTTACCTTCCCTGTTGCTGAAGGAGCGGATCGTTTATCTGGGTATGCCTTTGGTGCCTGCGGTAACAGAACTGATTATTGCTGAACTGTTGTTCTTGCAGTACGAAGATGCGGATAAGCCGATCAAAATCTACATCAACTCGACCGGCACTTCTGGTTACAGCGGCGAACCCGTCGGCTTTGAAACAGAAGCCTTCGCTATCTGCGATACGATCAGGTACATTAAGCCGCCCGTACACACTATTTGCCTCGGTTCGGCAATGGGGATGTCTGCGATGCTGTTAGCGGCTGGTACAAAAGGCTTTCGGGCGAGTTTGCCCCACGCTTCTATTGTGTTGCACCAACCCAAGGCGTACACGCGGGGTCAAGCAAGCGACATTCAAATTCGGGCTAAGGAAGTGCTGGCAAATAAAGCGACAATGCTTGAGATTTTTGCAAGCTGTACTGGCCAACCGATCGAAAAGATTACTAAAGATATGGATCGGTTGCTGTACATGACGCCCCATGAAGCTAAAGAATACGGTTTGATCGATCGCGTTCTTGAAAGTTCGGAAGAATTGCCAAAACCGCTGCCGGCTGGAGTCATCTAACTGGGAATGGGGCATGGGGCATGGGGCATGGGGCATGGGGCATGGGGCATGGGGAATGGGGCATCGGGCATGAGTAATAATTAAGGGTTAATGGCTAGTAGTTTCTACCCTGATTAGTTATTCAATAGTCTTTTTATGACTAACAATTCCCAATTACCGATTCCCAACAATTACCGATTCCCAATTACCAATGCCCGATGCCCGATGCCCAATGCCCGATGCCCGATGCCCGATGCCCAATGCCCTATTCCCAATTACCAATTACCAATTACCAACTAAACGGAGTTCCGAATTATGCCTATAGGTGTGCCAAAAGTTCCCTACAAAATGCCGGGTGGTTATGATACTCAGTGGATTAATATCTACGATCGCCTCTACCGGGAACGGATTATTTTCTTGGGCAGGGACATTGACGATGAAATTGCCAATCAAATCATCGCTGTGATGCTCTATCTCGATTCGGAAGATTCAGGTAAGGATATTATTTTGTACATCAATTCCCCAGGGGGGATGGTGTCGGCAGGCATGGCTATTTTTGATACCATGCAGCACATTAAATCGGACGTGGTGACGATTTGTGTGGGCTTGGCTGCTTCGATGGGTTCTTTCCTGTTAGCTGCCGGTGCGAAGGGGAAACGGTTAGCTTTGCCTCACTCGCGCATCATGATTCACCAGCCTTCTGGGGGCACGCGGGGACAAGCAACGGATATTCAGATTGAGGCGAAAGAGATTCTGCGGCTGCGCCACGAACTGAATAATATCTATGCTAAGAATACTGGCAAGCCGATCGAGAAAATCGAGAAGGACATGGATCGCGACTATTTTATGTCCGCTGAGGAAGCCAGAGAATACGGCTTGATTGACAGAGTGATCGAAGATCGTCCGTAAGTTATTTTTTCGGTTCAGTAGTGCGGGCAACCCTCGCACTACAACCTAGTTCGCACTAAATTTTGGCAGAATCTTTACATTTAAGGATTCTGCCATATTTAATGGTATTATCAACGCTCATTCATGCTAAATGGATATTGCAGATTATTACCGACAGTTAGGACTGAGGTCTGGTGCGAGTTTATCGCAAGTTAAGGCATCTTATCGGCAGTTAGCCAGACAGTATCACCCCGATGTGAATCCGGGAAACGAACAGGCTAAAAATAAGTTTATTGCTATTACTGAGGCTTATAAGTTCCTGGTGAATGTTGCCCCCCACCATGTTGCGGAGTCGAAAGTTGCCAATTCAACTGTGCCGCCTACTTCGACACCGCCGGATCTGGGGGTGAAAGCTCAACCGCAAGCAGTTAAGGTGACTCGAAAAGAGGCCGCGGTTCAATCTCATGCGGATCTGTCGGCGGTAGAACAAAAGTTAAAGCAAGATGCTTATTTTGAGTTGCAGCAGTTGCTGAAATATCAGAGGTTTCCGCGGGCGATCGCCTTGATTGAAGGTTTAGCCCAGCGGGTTCCCGAAGATTTGGAGGTGCGTCAGTGGCAGGCGATCGCCTATCAGCGCTGGGGACGGCATTTGATCGGGGAAAAGCAGGTTGATAAGGCGAGAATTTATTTGAAAAAGGCTGTGAAAACTGACCCTCACAATCGGGCTTTGTGGGCGGAAGTTGAGCGGGATTTTCGCAGGTTGGAACAGATTTATTGATTGGGAATTGGGCATTGGGCATTGGGCATTGGGCATTGGGCATAGAGGATTGGAAATTATTAGTTCGATTCCGTGGAGGTAATCAAAAGGTCTATATTTTTGAGTTTTTCTAAAATGACTTGGGTGTTTTTCGGTCTGTTTTCTGGTAGCGGTTCCATCAATTGGTCGATCGACTCTAGAAGTAACGGGTCAATATCTACAGCCTGGTTCCTCCAATGAATTTTACCAGTTTTTGAATTGACGGGAAAGTCGATCGGCTCTATGCCTGTTAATAAATGTACAAAAGTACGCCCCAAAGCAAAAAAGTCCGATCGCACTTCAGCTTTACCTGCAATTTGTTCCGGCGCGCAGTATCCAGCAGAACCTATGGGTGCGGTATCTATCTCTGCTTCTGTTGCGGCGCCGAAGTCAATTAATCTCAATTTCCCATTGGCTTCAACCATCAGGTTGGATGGCTTAATATCGCGATGTACTAAATGATATTTGTGGATTTCCTGCAAAATATGAAGCATTTGTTGCAGCCAATCAACAGCTAGTTTTTGAGAAACGTGCTGGTTTTTAGTTAAGAATTCTGCCAAGTTTTCTCCGGTAATTTTTTCCATCACCAAACAAGACAATTTCTGGAAGTTATGGGGGAGTTTAATTGGGAAATAACCGTCGGGTTCCACTTGGGGAACTGGGCCCTTTCCGGCCAGCCAAATCAAAACTCGCGCTTCTTGCTTGAACAAGCGAACTAAATCTGGATTGTGGGTGTATTTCAAGACTTTTAAAACTTTGACAGTTCCCCATTCGTTGTCCCCTGTTCCCAAATCTTCGACTTCAAAGATGTCTGTGGGGCGTGCGGGATTGGGCGATCGCACTGGTTTAAGGATGCGGTAGCGATCGGCAATTAACAAATCCGTGCGGCAAGCCTGACAATTTTGAGCAGCAGCAGGATTTTCGCGTTGTTCGCACTGAGGATTGATGCAGTAAATCATCGGCCTTGATACGTCCACGACTGACGGATTTAACAAATAGATTCAATTATTAGCATAAAACCCAGTAGTTTTGACCGAAAGCATCTAGGATACAAGCCTCCTGATTTATTCGTGGAGAAATAAAAAACTGTATCCGATAGACCTCTTGCAAAAATAACTAGGACGGGCAAGATGCCCATCCCACAAAAAACATTTTTCCTTGTGGAACGGGCATCTTGCCCGTTCCAAAATTTGATTAAAAGGACTTTTGCAAGAGGTCTGATAAAGGCGCCCCCGAATTTATCCGTGGGGTCAATGCTTCAAATCTAAAATCTAAAATCTAAAATCTAAAATTGATTGACATTCTAAAGTTACAGCACTTTTCAGATAAAAGAATCACAAAAAACTGGTTGTTGTAGGGGCCGTGCCGTGCCCGCCCTACTAGCCCAGCAATTTATCCCTCAAAAACTCGGCAAAATCTCTAGCATCGCTGCGGATCAAGTGGATGCCATCATTGGTGCGCCACTCTTGCGATGGCGGGGGCGGCAGCCACTCAAAGCGATCGGGCGGAAACAACTTTTTCACCAATTCTCGGACTTGTTTTATCCTGATTGCAGCATTAACTCGCGACTCGAGCGGTATGTCAAATAAAACTACTTTTGCCCCGCTATCCTTTGTGATTTCAGCGATTTGATTTTTAATCAAATCAGCTTCTTTTATCATATCTTTTGCATCTTTTTCAGACAAAAGTTGGCTTTGAATGTCAACTGTCGTTTGGATAGCTTTTTGCGATAATTCGGGAGTAAGATTTCGACCTTCCAAGCTATCTAGTGCCTCTCGCGTCATCAGTTTTAAATTCTGCTTCGAGCGACTTTTAAAAGAATCAACAAAAACGCTAATCGGACGGTATTCCTCTCTCATCATCGGCAGATACTGGCGCAGCCAATAAAAAATAGGGTTATACAAAGAATCAACTAATTCTGCATCTATTTTGCGGACAATAGTATCGTTAATTTCTACCAAAACGATCGGGGGCTTGCTTTTACTTCTTTTAACTATTTCTAAACCTGTTTGGCTCGCTCCTCCCCCCAAAGCTATGCTCTTTACGCCCTCTCCAATGTCTTCAACGTTAAGGTTGGCACCTAGAGAACTACCTACCATTACCATTTTCAGCTCGGAATCATGCTGATATACATACCTTTGAGCTTTGACAATATTACGTTGAATCAGGCTAACTCCGTCGGAAGCTGGCAAAACTCCGCCGCTGACGAGCACTTGATAAAAACTCATTAGAAACAGAAAAATTAGTACCGGGCGCAAAATCGATCGCAACTGGAATTTGACAAACATATAACACCTTCTAGAATTGGAAATAAATAAATTGTTTCGAGCTGCCGCTGTTGAGGAATATCATTGCTAGCATAATTCCTAAAGCTAAATCTTGATAAATGCTCCAGACTTTTTGACCGTTTTTATTTGAATCCTGTTTCATCAGATTTTGCCAAGTGGGAAAATGAGGAATGTGATAAATTACTACGGGTATCGAAAAAATCAGCGTCGGAATAATTTGACTCCAACCGGGCTTGACTTTATAGTTGCGAACTAAAGTAACTGCGAAGTCAACCGCTTCTTCAAATCGAGGCAGTTTGAAAAGCAGCCATCCTGCGGAAACAAAAGAGAAAATTCCTAAAACGCTAAGGCTGTCAAATAATAATTGCTGCCAGATTGGTTTGGTTTCTGCTTGATTTGGTTCTGGCGATTTGTTTTTGGATTTATCGAACCCAAAAAAGCGTTCTACGGCCAAACCAAATCCGTGATAAATTCCCCAAACTGCATAACTCCAAGCGGCCCCGTGCCACAATCCTCCTAAAGTCATTACTGTCATTAAGTTAACATAAGTTTTGATTTTTCCTTTGCGGTTTCCGCCGAGGGGAAAGTATAGATAATCTCTGAGCCAAGTAGAGAGGGAAATGTGCCACCTTCTCCAGAATTCGGATAGGGAACGGGAGATGTAGGGAAAGTCGAAATTTTCGGGAATTTTGTAACCCAAAGCAGCAGCAAAACCGATCGCAATTAAGGAGTAACCGGCAAAATCGGCGAAGATTTGTATTGAGTAGCCGAACAGCAGGGTTAGGTTGGTAATAGTTCCAAATCCTTGGTAGTAGGGAAAGCTGATCCAGAAGGTATAGTCTTTTAAGTTGTCGGCGATGACCATTTTTAGGAAGTAGCCGACAACGAGGGATCTAAAAATAAAATTCCAAGGAATGTCTTTAAAGTATTTAGGAACAATCTGGGGATAAAATGTTTTGGATTTTAAAATCGGGCCTGACAGTAAATTGGGGAAAAAGCTAATGAAAAATGAAGTATTTAGCAGGTGTTGGGTGAAGTTTGGCGAGACGTAAGCGTTTGATTCTGTTTCGCTTTTGTCTTTCTGAGTAAGTACGTCTACGATTAAACTTATGCCTTCAAAGGTGTAGAAAGAAATGCCGATCGGCAGCGGCAATTTTAAGAATAAATAAGCAATGCTGCCTTCGGTTCGAGCAATATTAAAAACATCAGCAACAAAGTTAGTCAGCAAACCGGCGTATTTAAACAAGCTCAAAATTAATACATTGAGAACTACTCCCGATAAAGCCCAAATAAATCGCTGTTTCTTGTCGGAAATTCGGGCAACTTGAAAGCTGGCCGTAGCGTTGATAATAATGGAGAGTAGCAGGATCGACAGCAGTGCGGGCGCGCTCCAACTGTAAAATATGAAGCTGGCAATTATGAGGATGGGAACTTGCAGTTTTTGCAAGGGAGGGAAATAATATATGGCGAAAACAATCGCAAAAAATACTAAAAATTCAATACTGTTAAATAACATAGTTTATAATTTCGCTCTTTTACCTAGCCTGTGACCCACTATATCAAGCGCCTGCGACTACTGGCAAGAGTCGGCAAGAGCCCGATCGCGATCGCGCCTCCTCCTAAAGTGTAGCAAATTTTACTGGTTTTTCACGCTTCGACTACCTCTTGAGATAGATGCGCGAATACCTCCGCAGACCTGTTGCAATATCGGGAAACATTTCTTAACATATAGAGAACAAAGGGAATCCGAGGAGACACCAAAAATCCTTAAGCCCTTGGGGTGCCC
Source organism: Microcoleus sp. A003_D6 (assembly GCF_036702825.1). Taxonomy (NCBI): domain Bacteria; kingdom Bacillati; phylum Cyanobacteriota; class Cyanophyceae; order Oscillatoriales; family Microcoleaceae; genus Microcoleus; species Microcoleus sp. A003_D6. The sequence continues at coordinate 30,869 of NZ_JAUBWA010000078.1, forward strand.
CGGTTAATCAGATTCTTCGCACACAAGGGCTAAATTAATGAACAAGCAGCAAAACTCCGAAGTTTCAGCATTTTTGCCAATGCTTCAAAAAGGCATTTGGCTGTTTGGGATTCTCTCCTGGATATTCGGGCTGACAGATAGAACGATTGCACTATTATCTGATGGATATTTGTCGGCGGTGGATATTGTCCAGCTATTTACAGCTTCTTTCTTCTTCCTTAGTTGGCTGTTTTTAAGCCCGTTTTTGGGTCTTAACTCCCAGAGTCAGCCGAAGAGAGAAGCATCTCCTTAGTTTTTAATTGGTAATGTTAGTTTCTCGATCGCTATGAGTTTCTTGTGCGGCAAAGCGGGCCGGCCAAATGCGATCGCAAAAAAACAAAGTTCCCGCCGTCACGCACAGCGGAATCGCCAACAGATTCAACAGCGGAATGCTCACCAAACCCAAACAAACCACACCAAAACTCCCGCTAGCCGGCAAACTCGCCCGAATTATCTCCAACTTCTCTTGAAAAGGCCGCCTCCGCCTCTCCAAAGGTGCATCTAAAAAGTCCAAACAGACAATAGTCGCGCCCAAAGCTACGCCACCCAAACTGCTAAGAATAGAGCCGAAACCAGGGATAAAATTCAGCAGCAGCAGCGGTATGCCGACGCTCAACAAAATTTGTAGTTTTCGCAGTTCAAAGGCGATCGCCCTTTGAATATCCGCAAAACTACTCGCCAAATTCATTGGTTCTTCTGCGGGCAATTGACCGTTCCGCAGGAGTTCCAATTGTTCGGAAAGTTTGCCGTACCAGGGCGAACCTAAAATCACGCCAAACTGCACTAACAAAAACCCGATTATCAGCAAAAGTCCTGACACTAGGAGTACCCGCAGCAGCCAGCCGAAAGCGACTGTTAACGCGCCGAGAAAGCTCAGCCAAGCTGGCCAACTCGCAATTAAAGCATTAAATCGGACGGACAAATCGGCCACCAAAACGTCTATGCCTGCCAAACTGGGAAATAGCAAACTCAAATAAAGACCGATACCAATTATAAAATTTAGTACCACGGGAACTAATACATAAGTCCACAGCTTGGGAGTTTGCCAAATCAGCGTGAAAGCTCGAAAAGGATAGGTAAAACCTGCGAGGAGTCCAATTGGTGCGGTAATGGCGACGGGGGCGGGATTTGAATTGAGCTGTTTTGACATATTTTCTGCTTTTGAGGACTCGACTCTATTTTCTATTATCCATTTTCCATTATTATGACTGATGAGGATTTATTGCAGGTAGCCCCACAAGTGAAGCTTTTTATTTACCATACCCCGGAACTTACGCCAGCCGACAAAATGCCGGCTTGTGCGATCGCAGTTGATGTGCTGCGGGCGACTACGACAATGGCAACGGCCCTGAATAATGGGGCGGAAGCTGTTCAAGTTTTCAGCGACTTAGATAAGCTGATGGCCGAGAGCGAAAAATGGCCTGCAGATAAGCGGATTCGCGCCGGAGAGCGCGGCGGCGGCAAAGTTGACGGATTTGACATGGGGAATTCCCCCTTCGACTGCACGCCAGAAAAGGTGAGTGGGAAGCGAATTTTTATCAGCACAACTAACGGTACTCGGGCTTTGGAGAGAGTGCAAGCTGCTGCAACTGTGTTAACGGCGGCTTTGATTAACCGCAAATCTGCGGTGCAGTTTCTGTTAAAGGAAAAGCCGGAAACTATTTGGATTGTGGGTTCTGGTTGGGAAGGAAGTTATTCGTTGGAAGATACGGTTTGTGCTGGTGCGATCGCCCAAAGTCTCCTAGCAGAAAGCGGTATTCCTGCGAGCGATTTTGCTGGTAACGATGAAGTATTTGCGGCTATTGCTCTTTATTTGCACTGGCAAGATCGGTTGCACGAATTGTTGGAAAAAGCCAGTCACGGTCAGCGCCTCCTCGGTTTAGGTGTTATTGAAGATTTAAAATATTGCGCGCAAACGGATACTTTGGATGTGCTGCCGGTGCAGCGAGAACCGGGAGTTTTGGTTAAGTCGGATTTTAAAATTTCTTAGGCTGATTTCTGGGTTCAATCTTCGGAAAAAACGGCGAATTGAATTTTTCTGCGAGTCAAGTATTAGTAAGGTGCGCAATGCGCACCCTACGGAAGTTAGTAGTTAGCGCACAAGATTTTTTTAAAAGAAACTAGAATTAAAGATATTCGGTAGGGACACAACATTGTTGTGTCCCTAGTGTACGGTCGGCGATTGAGAATTGCTGTCTTCACCGCCGAACCGCTGAATTAAACACTCGGCAATTCTGGCTGCTGCACCGGGTTCTCCCATGCGGCGCCAGCCATTTTCAGCGATTAGCTGCAACCTGTCGGGGTCGCGGAACAAAGACTGCACGGCGCCGGCAACTTCGACGGGATGTTTGACTAAAATTAATGAGGGGCCTAACAGGCGACTTTGAGCTTCTGCAAAAGCGGGAGTAAATTGCGGGCCGTTTCCGGGAATGGCGATCGCCGGTTTTCCCAAACCTACAAACTGTTCTGTAGCTGTTCCGGCCATTGCTATTGCTAAATCGGCTTCGTACAAACAATCGTTAAAACTTTGCTGAGTCAAAATCATCGTGGCGTTTCTCTGCACAAATGTCAAGGGCAATAGCAAATTAGGAGATTCTTTCTGAATTTCTCGAGCGCTAGAAACAGGAGGTCGCAAAATACTTCCTTCTCGCCGCTGCGTTCTAGTTTCGCCGTCTTGACGCCAGCCGAAAAATTCTAAACTAGGTCGCAAAGCTTCTAAGTTTAACTCTCTTGAAATCGCTCCGAAAAATAACAATTTACGATCGCCAAACAGCGACAAAATTCCGGCTACAGCCTCTACTATTAGCAGCCAATTAGCATAGGCTTCCGGCGCTCTAGAACCGGGGAGTAAGGTGATGACGAGCGATCGCGAGCTTTCGAGAAACTCTGCGTCAGGGCCGTAAAAACCGACTGGGTTTTCCGGTTCGAGTCCGTCCATCATCGGATTTCCGAGATTGTAAGCCGGAATTCCCAGCTTTTGTAAAGTCTCGGCGGTCAGCGCGTCCCTGACAAAAACGGCCCGACAGCGCGATCGAGTCATCAACCAGCGCTCCCAAGGGAAATAAACCGATCGCGACCAACCCCAGGAATCAAAGACACCGGATTTGCGAGCCAGAGGCCCGTTTTCGTCCCGCAAATAATACTCCGACTTGGCGGTGCCGACAAAGGCATAGGGCGCACCGCTCAGCCAAGCAAACAGCAGCGGTACAATATCCCCGCAGGCTAAAATAACGCCGTCTTGATTCCCAGATTGTTTTTGCGTCCGCACCCAAGCGCGGATGGCTTTAAACTGAGCTAGGGTCAACTGAAGCAGCCCGCCTTTGACATCGCGCAAAAATTCTCTTCTATCCATGTAAATAAATCCGCCCGAAGGCATCCGCTGCACCGGGCCGATGATGGGGGCGTTTTCTAGTTGAGCGAAAGCTTGCCCTTCGCCCACTAGCGGAAACACGGCTAATTCTGGGGGATGCGGGTGCTGTTGCAGTTCCTGCAAGATGCGAAGGGCGATCGCGTCTTCTCCGTGGCCGTTACTGAGGCAAAGTATTTTCAATCCCAAATCTCTCAAAAACTGTCTCTGAATATATAGAAGCAAGATTAGCCGCAGGATGCAAGGTGGTATAGCCGGATGTTGAAGTAAGCGGATCGACGATCGCGCGAGTCGGGCAATTTTTGGTAAAATAGCAGGTGAAACTCCTATTTTAGAGGTCAAATCGGATGGTACAAACCCTGGCAAAATCTCTGACACTCGAAGAGTTTCTGAAGTTGTCAGAAACCAAACCAGCCAGCGAGTACATTGACCGTGAAATCATTCAAAAACCCCTGCTTCAAGGAGAACATAGTGTCATTCAAGGCGAGTTGACAAGCGCTGCTAATACTGCTCTCAAATCTCAAAAGGTGGCGCGAGCATTTCCAGAACTACGGTGCATTTTTGGCGGTCGAGCGATCGTTCCCGACGTGACTGTATTCACTTGGGAGCGCATTCCCCGCAACGAAAATGGTGGTGTGGCAAATGTGTTTGCGATCGCCCCGGATTGAACAATTGAAATCCTCTCTCCCGACCAAAGCCAAACTAAAGTTACTAAAAATATTTTACATTGTCTCAAACACGGAACTCAAATGGGTTGGTTAATCGATCCAGAGCAGCGATCGGTTTTTGTATATCGGCCGACTCAATCAACGGAGGTGTTTGACGAACCGGAACAGTTATTGCCCGTGCCATCTTTTGCCAGGGAATTGCAACTGACAGTAGGAGATTTATTTGGTTGGCTATTAGATTGAAACAACAGAATATTAGAGCAGGAGAGTATAGCCTTTCTCAGAAAGATGAGGTACCAGACTTGCATTGGGCATTGGGCATTGGGCATTGGGCATTGGGCATTGGGCATTGGGCATTGGGCATTGGGCATTGGGCATTGG
>NZ_JAUBWA010000079.1:0-34740 GCF_036702825.1 Microcoleus sp. A003_D6
AAGCTTGCACACGCGGAGCGTTCAAACCAGTCAAAGTCTTTCTCTGTCCAGGTTTTAGGCTTTTTCGGCAAGCCCTAATTAATGGTGGATGATTCGCATTAATTGCGGTGATTGTTGCTGTACCGAATTCTGGCTCCGGCCCATTGAAGTTTTTCCCTCAAAGTGCCGTAATAAGAATAGTTTTCCCGCAAAATTATAAACTTGGCTTCGCAGTCTGCCATCCGCACGTCTACGCGCTGTCCGGGCCAAATTGCAGTACCCAAAATGCCGTCTGTCCAGAGTTTTGTACTTAGTTCGTAATCAGCTAAAGGCCAAATGCTGACGACTGAACCGGGCGGCAGTACGATCGCCCGACTGGATAAACTCAAAGGGCAAATTGGAGTAACTGCGATCGCATCCATGCCGGGGTGAATAATCGGCCCGTTGGCAGATGCAGTGTAGCAAGTCGAACCGGTGGGAGTTGCCACAATTAAACCGTCGCCTTGATATTGATCGACTACTTCGCCGTCAACTTCCATTTCTAGAATACAGCTCGGCATTCGATCGGCTGAAGCAGGTTTGACACACATTTCATTTAGTGCCAAAAATCGATCGCTTTGGGGTTCGAGATTGGTTCTGTTTCCCTCAAAAATCGCCGCCTGCAACATCATCCGCTTCTGCACGGCATACCTGTCTTCCGAAAGTCTGTCCCAAATCTCCTCAGTATTTTGGAAATCCTCAAAAGACTCGGTTAAAAAACCCAGATGTCCCCCCACATTCACTGCCAAAATCGGGATGCCGTCAGCAGCCAAATTCCGCGCCGCGGCCAGGGCCGTACCGTCGCCGCCAAGCACTACCGCTAAATCAATTGGGCTGTTACTAGAAGCTAAAAACACCGGATACGGGTTATCTTTCGGGCCGCTGGGGCCCATTAAAACGTGACAACCGCGACTTTCTAACTGGCGGGCACACTGTTCTGCCCACCGCTGGCTGAGGGTATCTCTGGCTTTGTGGGCGATAATTACTTGTTTTAGTTGCACAACCTATCGATTTTAGATTTTAGATTTTGGATTTTGGATTGTTAGATTTTAGACTAGACCAGATTGCAAAACTCGCAAAGTATCTTGAAATTATCTGCGTTTATCTGCGTTTATCTGCGGTTTCCCTATCCATCAAAGATTTATGCAATAAGTCTAATTGATATCTTGCAGCATTTTTCACAATTTCGAGGCAGAGCCTCCGGATCTGCGTTACCAGGCTGTGCCTGGTAACGAGAAAATGAGAAATGGGAAAAAGAATTCTCCCACTCTCCCCCTCTGCCCCTCCCCCACTTCCTCTCTCCCACTCCCTCCATTACCCCTCGCTGCGTCTGGATTTGGGGCGTGGCCAGATCAGGCTGGAATCGGCCGCGAGTAGGCTAGAAACTGCGCTCGCCCCAAAGCGGTTGAGGTGGCTGGGGTCAACAAAATAGTCATTGCGGCCCGGCCACCGCTGCGAAAAGTCGCGAAAAGCGAAGCCTTTTTGCCGCGAGAGTTGCTGCATTCGCTGCCGAAACTGCTGTTCTGCCCGCAGGCGAGTTCCGTCTAAGTAGTCGTCGGTGAGGGGCAAATTGACGAAAATCAGGGGAATTTTGCGAGCTTTGGTAAATGCTACAACTGAATTAAAGGCTGTTGCTTGTTTGCCTCCGAGGTTGAAGTTTTCGTAGTCGCGATCGTACTGGCCTGAAACGTAAGCGCGTTCTCGATAATAAGTGTTGGGATTGTAAGTGCCCGACATCGGCATGAATCCGTTGGAGTCGATCGAATCTGCTAATTCCCTGACTTGCCTCATTGCTACCGTTGTGCGTCGCGCTGCATTCTCGGCAACGGGCAAGATGCCCGTTCCACTAGATAGGAATTTGATTGTGGGGAGTAGGGGTTGGGCATCTTGCCCGCCTGCTGCATTCTCGGCAACGGGCAAGATGCCCGTTCCACTAGATAGGAATTTGATTGTGGGGAGTAGGGGTTGGCCATCTTGCCCGCCCCTGAAAGGTCGATTTACAGAGGTAAATGCTTTGCGGAAAGTGTTGTTAGCGCAGGGCTGCGGGAATCTGTAACACATCGGAATCTCGTTGGGTTCATCCAACTCCAGTTGGGGGCGAATGCCTGCTGCTAAAAGTTGGCTGCCTTCAGAATCGACGATCGAATTAAAAGTGCGATCGTCCCGGCCGCTGTTAAATCCCCGCACACCGTCCGCCCAGACAATCATTTGAGGCAAATGACCGGGCTTCAAAAGCCGCCGCAGTTGAAAGTCAACTACTTGTGCAGTTGCGCCGTTGACTGAAAAGTTAAATACTTTTAAGCCCGGACGGCCACTTTGGGCCAAAGATTGTTTTAGCTGTTTGGGATCGACGCCCTGCAATGCGCGGGAACTCCCGACAATCAAAACATCTGGCGGCCCGACAGTCGCAACGTAGGATAGGTAAAGTTGTAGTTGTTCGTTTAGCAAATCGCTGCTGAAGCTGACTGTACTGGCTTGCGATCTGGTTGCGCCCGCTTGCTGTTGGGAATAAACCAGGTTTCTCATGTACTCGATTACTTTTTTCTCAGCAAACGCCCGTCTGGGACTGCCGGGGGGAACCGCTTGCATCCAGGCGACGGCCTGCACCCACAAAGCGGCTACTTCGTCCCAGTCTTGTTTTGAATTAGCTGATTGAGCCAAATTAGAAGCTTGGGTGGCAAAGTTAACTGACTCCGTGAAGCCATCGTTTTGGGGGCATGAGGAAACGCCGAGGGATTTTTTGGTTTTGTTGGGGTTTTGAGCTAACAGAGACGTTGTTGGCTGCGCTAGGACTGGGGATTCGATCGAACCCGATGGCGCTGCGGTGTTGGGCGGCTTCGTTGACGAACATCCGAGTGTTAGCGCGAGCACGGTGGCTGCGGCGCAGGTACGTTTTAAGATGCTGGTACTGAGGCTAGCAATGTAGCGGCGAATCATACAGCTTTCAGCGTTCGCGAAACATTACTAGATAGTACCGCAAACTGCCATTCGTCTCCAGCCCCGATCGTGACGTTAATTGAGTATTTATGTATGGGATTCGATGACTGCTTCGGCTTGCAGGGCGATCGACCTCAATTTATCCAATGTATCCTGGTTAGCACTCTGCCACAACCCCCGCTGACGGGCTTCTAGCAATCTTTCCGCCATATCTCGCAGCGCCCAAGGATTGTTTTCTTGAATAAATGCCTGCACTTTCTCATCAAAAATGTAAGCCTCTGCGATTCCTTCATACATAAAATCCTCTACACAATTTGCCGTAGCATCGTAAGCAAACAAAAAATCTACAGTTGCTGCAATTTCAAAAGCACCTTTATAACCGTGCCGCATCGCACCTTCTATCCATTTCGGATTTACCGCCCTGCTGCGATAAACCCGCGCAATTTCTTCTTTGAGTTGTCGCACTTTCGGATTCTCTGGAATCGAGTTGTCGCCGAAATAAGTTTCAGGATTTTTGCCTTGCAAATTGCGAATTGCGGCAGTCATTCCGCCTTGGAATTGATAATAATCATCCGAGTCGAGGATGTCGTGTTCGCGGTTGTCTTGGTTTTGCAGAACTATTTGCATTTGGCCGAGGCGTTTTTCAAATGCTTCGGGTGCACAACATCCCCATTCACCCCCCCTAGCCCCCCCTTGGTAAGGGGGGGGACAAGAATTGGAATTAGCCCCCCCTTGGTAAGGGGGGGTTGGGGGGGTATTCGTATAGGCGTAGCTGCTCCAATTAATGTAAGCTTTTGCTAAATCGCTGTCGTCTGTCCAGTTTTGAGCTTCAATTATGCCTTGAAGTCCTGCGCCGTAAGCACCCGGTTTTGAGCCAAAGACTCGAAATTGCGATCGCCCTTGCGCCTCTTCCCGACTCAAACCTGTAGATTCCCAATACAAAATCTCTGCTTGAACTTGTGCGGCTAAAGGATTGTTTTCTGCCGATTCGTCTAAATCTGCCACAGCTTTTACCGCACTGTCAAACAAATCAATTAAATTAAAAAAAGCATCGCGGAAAAATCCAGAAATTCGCAAAGTAACATCAACGCGCGGCCGTCCCAAAACTGAAATCGGCAATATTTCAAAATCTACAACCCGGCGCGAAGGCCCATCCCAAATTGGTTGAACTCCTATCAGCGCCAAGGCTTCGGCGATGTCGTCTCCCCCCGTCCGCATGGTGGATGTTCCCCACACTGACAAACCCAAAGTTTTCGGATATTCGCCGTTTTCTTGGGTGTATCTTTCGATTAAAGTTTCAGCCGCAACTCTGCCAACTCTCCAAGCAGTTTCTGTGGGAATGGCGCGGATATCTACTGAGTAAAAATTGCGACCGGTGGGCAATACATCTGGTCTGCCGCGAGTGGGCGCGCCGGATGCGCCGCTGGGTATGTGCCGGCCATCTAGTCCGCGTAAAAGGTTGGTAATTTCTTGGTTTGTTTGGAGAAGTGAAGGTAAAAGATAGTTATTTATCCAGTCTAATTCTTGTTGGGTTGCGTTTCCAATTGGGATATTTTTAACCGCAGATGAACGCGGATTAACGCGGATGTTTTCGATTAAGTTATCTACTAATTCAGCGGCTTTTTCTTCTAGTTCTGCTGTTAAATCGCCCGCTGTGCGGTGTTGAATAATCGATGTTGGATCGCAGGTTAAGGGGTCAAAATCGTACCCTGAGTCTTCTGCTAGGGCGCGGGTTAATCCCGATCGCCCGTTGGTGGGATGGCGGGCGATCGCAATTATCAAATCTCTCAACTGTCTACCTTCAGGACACTGCCCGAAAATGTGCAATCCGTCGCGGATTTGGGATTCTTTGAGTTCGCAAAGATAGCCATCTGTGCGGGTAATAAATTCGGTAAATTCCGATTTATTTAGTTGGATTCCTAAGTCTTTATCTAAGTTTTCTTTGTTGGTGAGGGCGAGAATGCGATCGCGAATCATGGGCAATCTGGACGGATCTAAACTTTGGGCTTCGCAATACTCGTCGATTAAGGTTTCCAACTGCTGCAAAGGCCCGTAGAGTTCGGCGCGAGTCATCGGCGGTGTCAGGTGGTCGATAATCACGGCTTGCGATCGTCTTTTTGCTTGGGAACCTTCCCCCGGATCGTTGACAATGAAGGGATAAAAATTCGGCATCGCGCCTAATGCTACTTCTGGATAACATTTGTTAGACAATGCTATACTTTTACCGGGAAGCCATTCTAAATTGCCGTGTTTTCCAGCATGAATTATAGCGTCAATTCCAAATTTTTCTCGCAGCCAATAATAGTAAGCTAGATAATTGTGAGTTGGTTCTAAGTCTGGGGCGTGATAATTTAACGCGGGGTCAATTTCGTATCCCCGCGATGGTTGAATTCCTACAAATACATTACCGAATTGAATTCCCGGAATCGGAAAAGACGTATTGTTACTTATTAAATCTTCTGCATAGGTTCCCGTAAGCCCCCATCTTTTACAAATCCCATCTTGCACTTCCTGCGGCAAACTAGCAAAATAATCTTCATATTCTGCCAAATCCAAAGATTGATGAACAGGCCGCAATTCGCGTCCTTCCGGGTCATTTGTCACGCCCGAAGTTAACAGTTCAATTAACTCCTTGCCGCTAGCGGGGATGTTGTCAACTTGATAGCCTGCTTGCTGCATAGCTTTGAGGATTTCCACACAGCTAGCGGGCGTATCTAAGCCGACACCGTTGGCTAAGCGGGCGTTGCGAGTGGGATAATTGGCGAGAATTATGGCGATGCGTCTGTTGGCGGCTGGGGTTTGTTTCATTTTCACCCAATTCGCGGTTAAATCTGCTACAAATTGAATGCGATCGCCCGCTGCTACATAGCCTACTACATCTGTTTCTAATTCGTTATTCCAGGTCTGTACCGCTTTAAAAGAAACAGCCCTAGTAATGATTTTTCCGTCTACTTCTGGCAATGCTACATTCATCGCCACATCGCGGGGCGAAAGTCCCTGTAATTCAGTTTCCCACTGTTCCAAACCGCCGCCGCTGAAAATTGCTTGCAATACGGGAATATCTAAAGATTTTAAACTGTTTTGTTCCGGTTCTTGGCTGCTGAAACCGGAGACTGCAAAACTTGTTGTATTGAGCAATAATTGGATTGGTTCTGATTCTTTAGGTTGAAAATATTCCAGCAATTCTATTTGCAAATCTGGTTCCCGCAGCGAAGATATAAAAACGGGAACTGGTACTAAGTTTCGATCTGCTAGAGCTTGACAAAGTGCATCGATCGGTGCTAAGTTTCCGGATAAGTAATGAGCTCGATAAAATAAAATTCCCACTTTAGCTATAGTTGGTAAACCCGGAGATCCCCCCCTGACCCCCTTAATAAGGGGGGAGCAAGAAGTTGTCAAAGTCCCCCTTCTTAAGGGGGATTTAGGGGGATCTGAATCTGGTTGTAAAGTTGCAAAACACGCCCCCGCTTCTCCGCCCCAATCATAAATTCCGACGCGGGAAACTGTTTGAGGTAGTGGCGGGTTGTAAGCAGTTTTTAGGCAAGTATCGGCTGCAAATTTGAGTGCGCTAACAAAGTTTTGGACTCCGCCTTCTGTGAAATAGCGCCACAGTTGATTGACTGCTGATAGCGATACATTGGAATGACTGATTAAATCGGGATCTGGACTGTCTTCTCCCGGCATTACAATCAGTGATGCGTTAGTTTTCTGCACCGTATCGCGCAGAATTTCTAACCCGTAAGACCAATAAGAACGCCCTCCTAACAGCCTGATAATTATTACTTCTGCGCGTTCTAAAATTTCCTCGGCATAGGTATCAATCGTTAATTGTTGCTGCAATTGCAGCAGATTTACCGCGCGGATTTTGGGGAATTCTGCTGGCAGTTTTGATGAGGCGGCTGCGAGTGTTTGAATGTCGGTGTCAGCAGCACTAATAAATACTATTGGTGCTGGGGTTTGCTGAATAAAAATTACTCCTTCTGCTTGAGGGTTCCAACCTCCGGGTGTGGCGGCTATTTTGTGCATTAATTTCTCCCTATATTAACTAAATTAACCTAAATATGCTTTCTTTACTTGTTCGTTGTTAAGTAAATCTGATGCTATACCTGTGAGGGTAATGTTACCAGCTTCTAGCACGTAACCCCGATCGGCAATTTGGAGTGCTAAATTAGCATTTTGTTCGACTAAGAGGATTGTAACGCCCGTGGAGCGCAGGTTTTGAACGATTGCAAAAATTTCTTTGACGATCGCGGGTGCTAAGCCTAAACTAGGCTCGTCTAATAATAGCAGTTTCGGGCGGCTCATCAACGCGCGGGCGATCGCCAGCATCTGCTGTTCGCCACCGCTGAGGGTTCCTGCTAGTTGGCGGCGCCTTTCTGCTAAGCGCGGAAATATCTCGAATTGGCGCTCTAAATCGGCTTTTACGGCCACAGAGTCCGATCGAATATAAGCACCCAATTCCAAGTTAGCTAACACCGTTTGCTGCGCTAAAACCCGCCGCCCTTCTGGACTGTGGGCGATTCCCAATTTAACAACTTCGTGAGCTTGGCGGCGGGTAATATCGCGCCCGCTATAAATAATTTGTCCTTGCTGCAAATTAACTATTTTAGAAATAGCTCTCAAGGTGGTACTTTTTCCCGCACCGTTAGCGCCGATGAGACTGACAACTTCCCCTAGATTTATGATTAAATTGATATTTTGTAAAGCTTGAATGCCGCCGTAATTTACAGAAAGGTTTTTGAGTTCTAAGAGGATGTTTTCTTTAGGTTGGATTGGGCTATGTTGCATTTCTTGTAACTTTTAACTTGAGGTATATTCTGATTTGCGGTTGGGCGGGGGCGGGTTTATGATATCATGGATTTTAGGCAATTATTATCGGTGAACCAGCCCCTACAAAATGTGTAATAAGGGTGCAATATGTGATATTTTAATATTACTCTTCGTCCGCGTAGGCGGACATTGTTTGTGTAGACGCGATTTCCAATCGCCGGGTTTCCTTAGTTATTTTTCATCTCCCAAATAAGCTTCAATTACAGCAGGATCGTTCCTCACAAGAGCAGGTTTTCCCAAGGCAATTAGCTGACCGAAATGCAACACGGCAATTCGATCGCACAATCCCATAACTAGCGGTACATGATGCTCGATCAATATTACAGTTAAATTGAATTGTTGGCGCACTTCGCGGATAAATTCGCTTAACTTGTGCTTTTCATTGGGATTCATCCCCGCTGCCGGTTCATCTAACAAGAGTATTTGCGGTTCTAGGGCTAAGGCGCGGGCGATTTCTAAGCGCCTCTGGTCGCCGTAGGGCAAGTTTTTGGCTTGTTCGCCCGCGCGATCGCCCAAACCGACCAAATCCAACAATTCCAGGGCTTTTCGCTGGGTTTTGCGTTCCATTGCGTTAGATTCTGGTAAGCCGAAAATCCCCGACAGTAGCGATAATACCGGATTTTGCGATCGGCTGTGGATGTGTCGGGCGATCGCCACATTCTCCAAAACAGAAAGTTCGCCAAACAACCGAATATTTTGAAATGTTCTGGCAATACCTTTATTCGCAATTTGATAAGGCCGCAATTTAGAAATATTTTCGTTTTGATAAATCAGATTGCCACTAGATGCAGGTATCAGTCCAGTCATTACATTAAACAGAGTAGTCTTGCCAGCACCGTTAGGGCCAATCAATCCAAAAATCTCATGTTTTTGAACTGTAAAAGATACATCGTTTACAGCGACTAAACCGCCAAAACGGCGAGTTAATCCTTGGGCTTCTAAGATGGAAGTGTTTTTTGAAAGAGTAAGTGGTTCGGAAATCATCAAATATGATATAATAGTGATTATCTAATTATGCCTTAGACTTCGGCAAACAAAAATAAATGCCATCATGTCATTGCGAGGAAAGAAGCAATCCCAAAGCGCAAGCGAATTGCTTTCCTACCCTACCCTTCACCGAACCCCTACGGGGAACGGGAACGCATAAAAGCGAACGGATCGCTTCGAAGAGCGTTCCTTCCGCTGCAAAACGGTTGTTATGCCGCATTATACTGTCACCATTTCATGCTGGATATCGGGGGATGCTGGCTCAAAATGTAGTACCATGACTTGCTCTGGACGTAACCCGACAGACTCGTAAGTTCGTCCATTGCGATCGCTAAATTCAACTTCAAATGCAGCACCATCTGCTAGCATCTCAACTATCGTCCCAACCTGCCCGCGCCACAAATTGTACTGGGGAAGGTCAACAGTCAGGGCTACAACATCTAGCAACTTGCTTGTACTATTTATCATGTTTATCACCTTCACTAATTACAAAGGATAACAGGTCGTTAATTTGGGAATTTCCGACCCGCGCTCAACGATCCAGCCACTCCGAAGAGTTCCATTTCTATTTTGCCATTCAATTCTAAAGTCGAGAGTGTAGCGTTGCCCAAATTCATCTTGCCTCCCTAACTGAGCTTCGTGAGTTTTAACGACTTCAAGCAAGATTTGGCGCAATTCCTCAGCATCGTCAGCCGTCATCCCAAGAATTGACGAAAAAAGCCTCGCTTTGTGCTTGCCATCGTCGTGTTCTAGATTAAGGCAGTAACCACGAAGTTTGCGAATATCAACAACTGCATTCTCTGCATTTGGAATGAGCATAGGAAAGCTGATACAGATAAGTAGCCCTCAGTTTATCTCGAAATCTGCTTCGCGGCTGACAACCACAAACTTAGATCGCTCGGATTCAGAAAACCAGTGTGATGAGAATGTAGATACAATTATTGAAATGGCTGAGACGGCTCATCAAATACAAGGATTCTGGCCCATGACGACGCACTACCGAAAAAAATTAGTTGCCGTAATTGCCCTCTCGTTTTTATCTTTCACATCGCCTTTGCTGTTGACTCGCAATGCTGGGGCTGAAAGTGTCAGCGCACAAAAAGCTAGTTCCAAAGAGATTTCCTCCCTCATCGAGAAGTTCAAGAGCAACGATGAAAGGGAAATTGATGCAGCTATTGAGAAGTTAGAAAAAATAGGTAAGCCCGCCATCCCCGCTTTGATTGAGGCTTTGCGGGATAAGAATTTAGTAGTCCGTCAGAGTGCTGCCCAGGTTTTGCAACGATTCGGTACCTTTGCTATTCCTGCTCTTGTCAAAGCCTTGAAAGATTCAGATGTGCGGGTACGTCGTAGCGCTGCTGCTTTGCTAAGGGACGAGATTAACTCGAGATCTTCAGTATCATCAGAAGCTAAAGCAGTTATCCCGCAGCTAATTTCCCTGCTTAAAGACTCCGATGCAGGTGTGCGTGAAAGTGCCGTCGATGTCTTGGGGAGAATCAGTCTAGAAATTAAAACAGTTATCCCGCAGCTAATTCCTTTACTTAAAGACTCAGATGCAGGTGTGCGTAGCAGTGCCACCCGTGCCTTGGGGAGAATCGGTGCAGAAGCTAAAGCAGTTATCCCACAGCTAGTTCCCCTGCTTAAAGACTCCGATGCAATTGTGCGTAGCAGTGCCGCCGATGTCTTGGGGAATATAGGTGCAGAAGCTAAAGCAGTTATCCCACAGCTAGTTCCCCTGCTTAAAGACTCCGATGCAGATGTGCGTAGCAGTGCCACCCGTGCCTTGGGGAGTATCGGTGCAGAAGCTAAAACTGCTGTGCCGCAGCTAATTCCCCTGCTGAAAGACTCCGATGCAGGTGTGCGTGGCAGTGCCGCCTATGCTTTGGGGAGTATCGGTGCAGAAGCTAAAACTGCTGTGCCGCAGCTAGTTCCCCTGCTTAAAGACTCCGATTCAGTTGTGCGTATGAGTGCAGCCTCTGCTTTGGGGAGTATCGCAGAAGCTGCTCAAACTGCTGTACCGCAGCTAATTCCTTTGCTTAAAGACTCCGATTCAGTTGTGCGTATGAGTGCAGCCTCTGCCTTGGGGAGAATCGGTGCAGAAGCTAAAACTGTTGTGCCACAGCTAATTCTCTTGCTGAAAGACTCCGATTCAGTTGTGCGTAGCAGTGCCGCCGATGCCTTGGGGATGATCGGTGAAAAAGCTAAAACGGCTGTGCCACAGCTAATTCTCTTGCTGAAAGACTCCAATGCAGAGGTGCGTAGCAGTGCCACCATTGCCTTGGGGAGTATCGCAGAAGCTAAAACTGCTGTGCCGCAGCTAATTCTCTTGCTGAAAGACTCCAATGCAGAGGTGCGTAGCAGTGCCATCAGTGCCTTGGGGAGTATCGGTGCAGAAGCTAAAACTGCTGTGCCGCAGCTAATTCTCTCGCTTAAAGACTCCAATGCAGACGTGCGTAGCAGTGCCGCCTTTGCCTTGGATAACATTGCTCTTAGGCTTCAAGAAAAGGCAAAGACGCTAACCCCATCGGAGTTAAATCAGGCTGTATCAAACCTAGAATCAGCCTTGAAAATTTTGGAACAGTCTCAGTCTAAGCCTGAACGTGATGATAATGGTTATTCTTATCTAAGAGATAAAGATATAGCAAATTTCCGTGCATACATAAATGTTCTCAAAGCCGAACAAAACGCCAACTTATTCAATTTAATTAGCCAAAATCAATGGGTAGCAGCAGCAATAATTTACCTAATATTCTTTCCCTCCCTGTGGTTTGCAATCCTCCGGCTGCGTCCCCTATGGCTGCTGCGAATCAACGATGCACTCAAACCCTACGAATTTAAACTACCTGAAACATGGGGCGGTGCTCCGGTGCGAATTCGCGACCTTACTTTTATCAGTATTTTTATTTACCGTCCCAGAGTCCTAGATTCCTGGGTTTTGGCCCACATCGAAACAGTTCGCGAACAATTTGCTCAACGAAATACAGTCAAAAGCCGCGCTACTTACATCCCAGTTTCTTTTGAATTAGACGAGAAAAAACTACCTCAACTTAGAGGCCAAGATTTGCCAGCAATTTTCACCAAAAAGCGAATTTGTCTGCTCATCTGGGGTGAAGGCGGTATCGGCAAAACTAGCATCGCTTGTCAAATTGCAGATTGGGCAATGGAACCCGATAAAACCCAACGCCTCTGCAAACACCTGATGATTCCAATCTTGATCGAAGAAGAACTGGACAGTAAAGTCGCCGCAGGCAAAAATCCCTTTTTTGAAGCCATACGCGGTCAACTAAAATCTATCACCAACCATCCCACGCCCATTGCTGAAGAACTGCTGCAAAAATTGCTACAGCAGCGCCGCATCCTGGTAATTGTTGACCACTTTTCAGAAATGGCAGAAACAACTCAAAAGGAAATTGACCCTAATGCTGCCGATTTTCCCATCAATGCTTTGGTTGTGACTTCGCGACTTGATTCCACAATGGGTAAAGCCAACAAAAACACGCTTCACCCGCTGCGAATTGAGGGATCGGAACTATCAGCTTTCATGGAAAAATACTTAGACAAGCTAGGGAAATTGAATCTTTTTAACGGTTCGCAATTTCATTATGCTTGCGGCGATTTGGCTAAACTTTTAGAGGAAATCAGAATTCAAGGCAGAAGTACAACTGTATTATTTGCCAAACTGTACGCCGATGTGTTAGTCGCGAAAATGGAAGGCAACAAAACGGGTAACTTGCCTGAAAATATACCAGATTTAATGCTGTCATACCTGAACGAACTGAACCGGGACATGGTAGAAAATAAATTGACAGATATCACGGTTCACGAAGATGCTAAATTGCTCGCTTGGGAATGCCTGAAACTCACTTATCGACCCACTAGCACTAAGATTCAAGATGCCATCAATGCGCTATCTGCATTCCATTCACAAGATGTGGAAAGACGCTTCAACTATCTGCAAGAAAAACTCCACCTCATGCAAACGAATGTTCCTAGCAAAGAGAATGTCCGGTTTGTACTTGACCCTGTAGCCGAGTATTTAGCAGGATTGCATTTAGTCGATATTTATGGTGAAGATGAAAGCAAGTGGCGCGATTTTCTAATAGATGCAGACTTTCAAAATTCGCCAGAGGCAATTAAAGGTTTTATGTTAGCAGTTCGTGATTGTTATTTAGCCAAGATTCCCGGTGCAAGAGATACTAACTTTTTGCCCAAAGAAATCGCAGCGCGCTATAATGTCTCTATTACCGTACCGCCTCAACCTCTTCAAGCCGTCTCGCCAGGGTAATCTTATGACGATGTACGAACCGGATTCGCAGCCTTCGCAAACAAAAGTCCTCCCTACGATGTATGATTTACCCAGTGAAGACCCGGAGGAACCCGGTTTGCCTGACGAATATCATCGGTGGCAAGCACAAGTTTTGTGCGATAGCTGCATTCCCCCTAATTATCCAGCCGATCGCGTATTCTCTGCCAGCGATCTGAATCTATACTACGACTCCAACCACCTCAATTGGTACAAAAGACCCGATTGGTATTTAGTTGTCGGCGTTTCAAGATTTTACCAAGACAGAGATTTGCGCCAAAGTTACGTGATTTGGGATGAGGTGGTAAGTCCTTTAATTGCGATGGAATTTTTATCACCAAGTACGGAAGATGAAGATTTGGGGCTGACAGAATCGGAACCCAACAAACCGCCGACTAAATGGCAGGTTTACGAGAGAATTTTGAAAATTCCTTATTACTTTGTTTTTAGCAAATACAACAATCAACTGAGAGTATTTCGCTTAATTGGCAACCGTTACCGCGAACAATTGTTAACAGGTTCTCGATTCTGGATACCGGAAATCCAGTTAAGTTTGGGTTTGTGGGAAGGTGTTTTCCTCCAAAATGAAAGGTTGTGGCTGCGCTGGTATGATCTTAATGGCAATTTGGTTCTGACTCCTGAAGAATTTGAAAGACAGCGAGCTCAATTGGAAAGTCAACGAGCTGAATTGGAACGCCAACGAGCCGAATTTGAAAGGCAGCAAGCTGAAATTGAAAGACAGCAAGCTGAATCGGAAAGGCAACGTGCTGAATTTGAAAAACAACGGGCAAATCAATTGGCCGATCGCCTGCGAGACATGGGCATTAATCCAGATGAACTGTAGTTTTATGCTAATCATATAACCATGTACATACCAGATTCGCAATCTTCCCAAGCAAAAGTGCTACCGACGATGTACGATCTACCTAGCGAAGACCCGGAGGAGCCTGGTTTGCCTGACGAATACCACCGCTTGCAAGCACAAGTTTTGTGCGATAGCTGCATTCCCCCTAATTATCCAGCCGATCGCGTATTCTCTGCCAGCGATCTGAATCTATACTACGACTCCAACCACCTCAATTGGTACAAAAGACCCGATTGGTATTTAGTTGTCGGCGTTTCAAGATTTTACCAAGACAGAGATTTGCGCCAAAGTTACGTGATTTGGGATGAGGTGGTAAGTCCTTTAATTGCGATGGAATTTTTATCACCAAGTACGGAAGATGAAGATTTGGGGCTGACAGAATCGGAACCCAACAAACCGCCGACTAAATGGCAGGTTTACGAGAGAATTTTGAAAATTCCTTATTACTTTGTGTTTAGCAAATACAACAATCAATTGAGAGTATTTCGCTTAATTGGCAACCGTTACCGGGAACAAGTGTTAACAGGTTCTCGATTCTGGATACCGGAAATCCAGTTAAGTTTGGGTTTGTGGCAAGGTGCTTTCCTACAAAATGAAAGGTTGTGGCTGCGCTGGTATGATATTAATGGGAATTTGATTCCGACTCCTGAAGAATTTGAAAGACAGCGATCTCAATTGGAAAGTCAACGAGCCGAATTTGAAAGCCAACGAGCCGAATTAGAAAGGCAGCAAGCTGAATTTGAAAAACAGCAAGCTGAATCAGAAAGACAACGAGCTGATTCAGAAAAACGGCGAGCTGAATCAGAAAAGCAACGAGCTGAATTTGAGAAACAGCAAGCTGAATTAGAAAGGCAACGAGCTGAATTTGAAAAACAGCAAGCTGAATCAGAAAGACAACGGGCTGAATCGGAAAGACAGCAAGCTGAATTAGAAAGACAGCGAGCAAATCGATTGGCCGATCGCCTCAAAGCAATGGGCATTAATCCAGATGAGTTGTAAAATTAAATAGCAGCATGAAATGGTGCAAGCTGCAAGCGCTGTCCATAAAAATTTATTAACCAAAAATTACTTATGCCAGACTCTACCTCATTGCGCGATCGCTACCTAACACTGATCGATAAAATTGTCGAAATCACCCTCAAAGGTCAAATTCGCTCTAAAGAACAAGTCTATCAAATGCTCGTGCAAGACATTAGCACGGGCACAGGCGAAATCTTTGAACGCTGTTTCGGCGAACGCCTTGATGCCACCGAAAATCAGCTCAGAAATGAAAAAGACGAAATCAAACAAGCAAAGGCAAATCGCACCCTCCGAGCTCTCAAAACCATCCAAGGAGAATGGGAACGCTGGCAGAAAGATAACCGCATCGATCGCGAAATCGCATCTTCAATACAACAAATCCTTACCGCCGAATCTAACGGTCGCCTCCTGGCATTATTGCAAGTAATCGATCCGAATAAAGAACATCCGCTGACTCTCGATCAATTGCAGCAATTGGCAAAATCCCTGCACCAACAAATGCTGCAAACTGCCAATCCCGAAACCGAGCGAGATTTGCAGCAAATAACTGCCGGGATTGCCAAAGGTTTAGAATCTTGGCAGCGGTTGGAACCGGAACTCGTGGGCTGGATTTATCAGCCGCAGCAGCTAGGATTTGCCGGTACTCCCGAACAAAATGGGCCTTGGGCTTTTTGGGCAAAAAAAGTTAACAGTCCCTTTCCCCAGGCTCTTTTAAATACTATTGCACTCGGGGAATCGGTAGTTCAATTCGCCGCCCAGCAATCGAATTTAGATTTAGGCGTATTGGTAGAATTAGCGATTATATTGCAGTGCTTGCAGCGGGCGTTGGCGACATGGTTTGACAAGCAAGTTTACGATTCCAAAGTGTCAACAAAAGCTTCAATTTCTACTTACATTACTTTTGCTGTAATTTGGAGCCAGCTAGCTAGTGGGTTTAATAATTCTACCAAGAGCGGCGAGCAGTTGGCAAATGCTTGTTTTCAAGTAACGCTGCAAATTTTGCGCGCTTTTTCTCAGCGGGAATACTTTCCGCTTTACGGCGGAATTTTTGCTTCGTTTGATGGTAAAGCTCTGCGGCATACTTTGGATTATTTAGACGAACCGCTGCGGCGAGTTGAAGGCACTCAAGCGAAAGCTCGGATTCTGACGCTTTTGGGTTATTCGATGCAGGCGGCTGGGGCTTACGAGCGATCGATCTTGCTGCACAAGCAAGCCCTGGAAATTGCCCGTACCGAAGGAGACAAAGCTTGCGAAGTTGCCAATCTCAATCACATCAGCCGCAACTATGTTGCTCAAAAAAATTATCAAGAAGCGATTAATTACAGCCAGCGGGCTTTAATTATGGCACGACAAGCGGGAGAGCGACAAGGCGAAGCAAATGCCCTGGCTAATTTGGGTTACAGCGAAGTGTTTCAAGCGCGGCAGTTGGAGGAGGTGGAACCGGAGGTTTATGAAAGTGCGATCGGTTATTTGGAACAAGGTTTGTTGCTATCGGAAAAATTGGGCGATCGCCAAAGTCAAGCTTTTTGTTCCAGCAGTCTCGGTATTGCTAAAATCGCCCTGGAAAATGCTGAAGCTGCGATCGAATATTTGCTCAAAGGTTGGCAAGCGGCTCAATTCTCAGGGGATTTATATTTGCAAGGCCTGAATTTGGCTTACTTGGCTCAAGCTTATTACAGAATCAACTCACTAGAAAAAGCGATATTTGCGGGCAGTTTGGGGATGTATACTTTGGAGCAAATTGGTGCGATGGAGTGGCGTCAATCGGCTGGTTTGCTGACAATTTTGCGGGGACAAATGGGGGCTGAAGCTTTTAAACAATCTTTGGTGAAAAGTCGATCGAACATCATTCCGGCGATCGGTGTTGACGGCTACGATTACATTCCGGAATTGTTGGAAAAATACCAGCAATCTATTTAATATCAAAATCGCTCGGCGGTTGAAACCGCTACTACACAAACGAAGTCTGCCTTCGCAGACTAAGAGATTCTTGAGTCCGCGGAGGCGGACTTTGTTTTTGTAGCCGCGATTTCAATCGCCGGGAATTGATATTTTCTACTCGATCGCAACTAATGCTCAACTATCACCGGCGTTCCAACTGCGACTTTCTCAAATAAAGCCTGGGCATCTTTGTCAAACATTCTCACGCAGCCGTGAGAAGCCGCCCCCCCGATCGACTCTGGATTCGGAGTACCGTGAAAACCAATCACATTCTTGCCATCCGTCCAAAACCCCATCCACCTACTCCCTAATGGATTGTCCGGCCCAGCAGGAATAAGTTCTCCCGTCCAAGGATTTTGCCAAACTGGATCTTTGATCATTTGCATAACTTTAAAATTGCCTGTAGGAGTTTCCCAGCCGCCTTTTCCCACAGCAACCGGGAAACTGGTTTGCACCTTATTTTGTCGGTACACATAGACGCGGCGTTCTCTTAATCTCAGGACTAAACGCACTTCCTGAATTGGATTTTCTGGAGGCTTTGGTTCCTGCGGAATATGCCGAAACGGTTCACCCAACGGAGGCAATTGTGGTGCTGGGAGATTCGGCAGTTTTGGCTCGGATTTAACCGACTGCGCTGCGATCGCACTATTACTTGAACTAGCCACCAGTTCGGCAGTCGCCTGCTGCTGTATGCCGATCGACAGCGCGGCTGCACTCAAGCTCAGTACAATTAACTTGTTAAACAAAAATTTGCTCTTGACCATTGTTTTGTTCGCTAAACTCCTCACCAGCAGTTCCTACAAAGTTCCTATCTAATTATCCGCCAACCGCACCCTATCAGAAAAATTTCGATATGGCTTTTTGACGGCAACTGCACTGCACAGTTTTTAGTTTAAATTCCACCACTGATAACTTGTAACTCAACACAAAGCTTAGCCAATAATACTAAAACCACAAGGTTTTTATAAGAGGCTCAGTGGAATTACGCAATAGAATGTCGTGAGAAAACCAGGTTTATGCGTAAATATTGCAAGAACATGATTCAATTTCACCTCCGACTAATTTGATTTTTTAGCGATGACCGACTGGCGATCGAGAATTGAAACTATGGGGCTGCTGCATCCGGCAAGCACAATCTGTCTTTTGGCAGAGTTTCCCGCCCAGCAACACTTAGGTTGGCTTAAAAAAACTGCAACGGTCGATCGAACAAACTCAATATATCACGCCAACACTCGATAGATGCAAACCGCTGAACTTGTGGTAAATCGGGAACTTATGATGTAAAATTAAGTCTTTCAATACTTGTTCGATAATCTTTTTTTGAGATTGTCATAAATTTCCTACTTTGGGGATTAAACTGGATTAGGTATAGAGGTTGGGACTTTCGTGCAGCGGAAGCAAACCCGACCCTGAATAGCAGTTAATGTGAGGTTTCAATGCGTCTTCAGAACATCAAATTATTGACAGGTGCAACCCTGTCCGTGCTTATATCGGCGGTCTCAGTGCATCCTGCGATGGCTAACCCTGCAACTCAAATAGCCCAAACGCAGACCACCACAACAGCAAACACTCGAACAATTACCGGTTTTGTCAAAAGTATTGTCGGCGACGTAGTAACAATTCGCGAAGAAAGCGCGCCGTACAGGACTCTCAGGATTCAAAGATGCGTCCTGAGAATTATTGGCCTCGTACCGGGAATGAAAGTCAGAGCCACCGTCGCCGGATCTCAGATAGAAAATATCGCGGTGATCCCCGATTATAAGGTGGTAGCCACAACGGTTGTTCGTCCCGCAATCCCAGCACCGGCGCCCCGTCCGGCCCCGGAGCCACCACCCCGTCCGGCTCCCCGTCCGGCTCCCCGTCCGATGCCTGCTCCGGCTCCGATGCCTGTTCCGGCTCCCCGTCCGGCTCCTGTGAGAGGGCTTTGGTAGAGCTAGGTTATAGGATTTTAGATTTTAGATTGAAGATTGAAGATTGAAGATTGAAGATTGAAGATTGAAGATTGAAGATTGGCAATCAAGCAATTTGGCCCCTGGTTCCCGGATTCATTCCTGGGGTCGCTTTCTTCAATTCTTTAATCTAAAATCTAAAATCGATTGATTGATGAAGCTCAAGGTTTGGAACAGGAGCCTACAGTTGCATTCTTTTTGTGCAACTAATATGAGTAAACGGAATTAAGCCACCGCGCCGGCGGTGGCTTAGCTATTAAATAGCAGTTAGAATAATAGAATTGTCCAGCAATTGTGGAGAAATCGCTGCTATGTATTACCTGCGTTTCTTGCTGCTAATTCTGCTGTTGCCGGCGATCGCCGGGTGCGATCGAGCTACAGATGCGATCGCCCCTGCTGTTGGCGACAACGGCCCCCTGTCGCAAATTCCCTCCCCTGTACCCCTGGCAAATGTTGGGACAAGTCAAATTGTACCGACCAAACCGCTTTCGCCGCAGCCCATCCGCATTGTTGCAACTTCCTTGCCGCAGCCAGGAGCCAGCGATAGCGCCTCAAAACCTCCTCAAGTAGTACCAATTCCCGCATCGCCAGTCCTGCGAGTGCCTCCTGGCTTCGTCGTCAACGTTTTTGCTGACAATTTAGACGCTCCCCGATGGCTGGCTTTGACTCCGACAGGGGATGTTTTGGTAACAGAAACCCGGCAGAATCGGATTACGCTGTTGCGGGATGCCAACCGCGACGGCGTTGCTGAGGTTCGCAAGACTTTTGCCAGCGCCCAAAACGGGTTAAATATTCCCTTTGGCATGGCTTTTGCCGATCGCTATTTTTTCCTCGGAAATACCGATGAAGTCCGCCGATTTCCCTACACACAAGGACAGGAACAATTGACCGGTACCGGTCAAAAAATTGCCGATTTACCGGGCGGCGGCTACAACCAACACTGGACGCGAAATGTTGTCGCTTCCCCCGACAAGAGCAAGCTTTTCGTATCAGTTGGATCGCAGTCTAATGCCGATGTCGAGCCGCTGCCGAGGGCGTCTGTTCAAGTGATGAATTTGGACGGCAAGAACCCGCAAATTTTTGCTTCCGGTTTGCGAAATCCGGTGGGATTGGATTTTCACCCGAAAACAAATCAACTCTACACGACAGTCAACGAACGCGACGGTTTGGGAGATGATTTGGTGCCGGATTACTTGACAAGAATTCGTCAAGGCGAGTTTTACGGCTGGCCTTACGCTTATTTTAAGCCGAATTTGCTCGACCCGCGCCACGCCAGAAACGGTACGAGCGATCGACCTGATTTAGCGGCTAAAACATTAATGCCGGACGTGCTGTTTCAGGCGCATTCAGCGGCTTTGGGGCTTCAGTTTTACGACGGCAAAACGTTTCCCAAAAGATTCCTGAACGGGGCGTTTGTGGCGTTTCGCGGCAGTTGGAATCGGAACTCGGGAACTGGTTATAAAATCGTGTTTGTACCTTTTAATGCGGCGAACCGACGCCCTCAAGGTTATTATGAGGATTTTCTGACCGGTTTTCTGACAGATCCCTCTGGCCCGAAAACTTGGGGGCGACCTGTTGGTTTGCTGGTTTTACCTGACGGGAGTTTGCTGTTTACTGAGGAAGCGAACAACCGGATATATCGGGTGCAGTATCGCGGCTGACGATGGGGCGATCGATTAGATACCGACTTTTTCAAGAAGTCGGGTATCTGGTTTTTTAGTCAGCTTCAAACCTTGCTAAGTTGAGATTCACCGGAAAGTTTATGAAAAATTAATAACCTATCTTCTTCCGCAGTTTCGCGATTTAAATCAGACAATTCGTAATAGGAATCTGTTTCGGGCAAGTAGATTGCCGGTAAATTTTCAGGCAGGATTAAATAAGTGTTTTTTACTTGTAAATCATTGTCTATATCTAATGAATATAGAAATCCGTCAACAGGATTTACAATTAACTCGTGCAATGAAACTTGTCCCTCTATGTAAAGCTTGAGAGTTAGTTGTGCAACTCTGAAAACCAACCAGCGATTGTACAAATTATCTACATCGCACCAAGAATAAAGATAGCTATCGCCGTATTCATTCTCAAAAAGCGATAGCAGGGGGCCATCGAAATACTCTAAATTGACTATGCTTCTGAGAGTTAGAGGAAATTTACTTAGTTTAAATCCTATTAATGGTTCCATATATTCCAATACGGTTTAGTTAAGCCCGATCCCCCCTAGCCCCCCTTAAGAAGCAGGGTGGTTTTATTGTGGGGAGAAGAAATCTGAAACGACAGAAAGCACCACTCAAAGCTCGCGTCTGGGACGCAACTGTTATATTAATAAAGGTACGTAGTTGGGCTTTAGCCCTCTTTCTATATACGTCTCAAGAGGGCTAAAGCCCAACTACGTACCTATTTCTAGGATGACAATTAATCCACCCTGCCGGCGCCCCCCTTAAGAAGGGGGGGACAAGAACTTACTCAAAGTCCCCCTTCTTAAGGGGGATTTAGGGGGATCTCCGAGGAATAAACAGTTTTAACTGAACCGTATTGCCATATATTCTTGGTGTTTGAAGCACATATTGATAATTTAAGTAGCCTAAAAATTTGGCGATCGCGCTTTAAAATCCCGAACCGGGTTGTTTGAGAAATTCCGCTTCTTCCGGGGTTGTTTCGCGGCCGAGAATTTGATTGCGGTGGGGAAACCTCCCAAAACGCTCGATTATTTCCAAATGCTGCTGTGCGTATTCAATGAGTGAATCGCTGTCTGTATCGCCGCTGAGTTGGCGAAATAGTTCGACAGATTTTTGCTGGTGTTCTAAGTTTTCGCTGTGTTCAAAAGGCAGATAAATAAACCATTTTTGTACAGTCAGCAATTCGCGATCGAAGTTATGATTAACAGCGTATTCGGCGGTGGCTAAGGCTTTGCTGTCTGTAGCGAAGGCTTGAGGTGTGGCGCGAAACATATTGCGCGGAAATTGATCGAGCAGTAGAATTAATGCTAGGCAGTTTCCGGGGGAATCTTGCCATGAGTCGAGTTTACCGGAGGCGGCTAGTTCGTATTGGTGCAGAAAGCCCGATCGCACTTCTGCATCAAAATCTGCATCTTTTTCAAACCATTTCTTTTGGATTTTGCCAAACTCAGGAGAATGCGATCGACCAAACCAAAAATCTAAAACTTCATTCATTAGCAATCTAGTATGCGATTGAGTTGATTAAAGCTTCTGTGTCTGTAGTTGCACAAAATGCGCTATCTGCACAACTACAAACCGCAGCGATTAATGATTAGCAATAATGACTTAGGAACCTTTGTTGTGCAGTGCTTAAAGTTAGGAACTAGCAAACAGTCTGTCCCAAGTTTTGCCTCCCACAACTCCGTCTACATGAAGGTTAGCTTGTCGCTGAAATCTTTTCACTGCATCTTCGGTTGTCGGGCCGAAAACGCCATCAATTACGATCGGGTGTGGGGACAAGCCCTGCGCGTTCAACAACTTTTGCAGTTTCTTCACATCGTGCCCTTTCGATCCGCATTTTAAAATCCTTTTATGGTGTCTCACTGCTGGTTGATGGCAATCATCAGTGTAGCAAGCTGCGGAACCCGCTGCATAGTTTGCTCTACTTGTGCCCGTCAAAACTAATAGGGCGAGAACTGCTAGTAAATAATAAAAAGTCTGTGCTCCGGCCATACTTTCCCTGTTAAATTTTCAAGCGTTTTTTGCAAGTTTGACCTGTGAAAAACGGGTATCATCTTCCCGACTCAAGTCGTGGATTATCCAAAAATTTTAGATTTAAAGTTCAAACTCCCCGATTCATCTGTGGAGTCAATCTAAAATCTAAAATCTAAAATCGACTGACGATGGTTCTTAACTCCCAGCTTACAAGAGATAGGACTGTAGGTGTAGAACGTGTTTAAGTTATTAAATTTTCGATCCTTAGTAAGTTACATCGTGCGGACTTCAGTCCTCCGAATTTTGGCGAGCGAATAAAGAAGGACTAAAGTCCAGATATTGCAAGCGAGGATTTCCCTGTTTGCAGTTGCACAAAGAGCGAGTCACAGCACAACTGCAAGCAGTATTTAAAGCTAAGAAGAAGCAAAGATTCTGTCCCAAGTTTCCCGTCCCACAACTCCATCCGCACGCAGGTTAGCTTGTCGCTGAAATCGCTTCACAGCTTTTTGAGTTGTCGCTCCGAATACGCCGTCAGGCACACAAATTTTCTGACAGAAACCGCGAGCAATCAGCACTTTTTGCAGTCTCTTGACATCTTCGCCTCTCGAACCATGTTTTAAAATCCTTCTATGCGGTCGGTGGGGTCTCCTTTCTGGTTCGTTGCAATCATCGTGCGGCGCGCAAATTTCGTCATTTGATGAAGAAGTATATGCTCCGCCACCGATGCCAGTCAAAATCAATAGAAGTAGAACTGCTATTAAAATCAAAAAAGGCGACTGCGGAGGCTTAGGCTTAGGCGGAGGCGGAGGCGGGGGAGGGGGGGGTTTTGGCTTGCATTCTAGTGAAATAGTACCAGTACAAACTTGTTCGGACATAGTTTCCCTGTTAATTTTCTCAAACGTATGTTGTAGGTTTGACGATCTCTTTAGAGAGTGAGAAACCGAGTTTCTGGGATGGACGTATCCAATCTCGACCGGGTTTCTGGCAACAGTCAACCGACATTCTACAATATAAGTGGCTTTACTGCAAAATCTCCGATCGTACAAGTTAAATTTTGTTGCTCTTTGTTAGCAGCAAAGGTAACAATTACTTCGCAAGCAACTGCAACCGTCAGCATTACCAAGTTTCGCGCCAGCGGGTAATCGCAAACGTCATCATTCGCGGCTGAAGGAACCCGATAGTGTTGGTTCCAAATTATTTCGGAGTAATCTGCCGCCAATCCGACGTGCACGCAGGGAAGGGAGGCACTCGCACAGTAATCCTTGACTGCTTGTCGCCCGACACTGTTATCAAAAGTATCGATCGCAACGGCGCTGTTGGCTAGCAGTCGATCGACATTTGCGGGTGTCAATTCTTTTGAGTGCGCGTCAATGCTGACTCCCAAAGAGCGGTAGAGGTTGTTGGCGAGAATTTTGGCTTTGAATGCGCCGATATCCGATCGATAATAGGGTTGAGTGGAAAGGTTGCGTTCCTCGATGCGATCGCGATCGATTACTTTTAAATGACAAAAGCCCGATCGCGCCAGACTTTCTGTAATATTCGCACCCAAAGCGCCCGCGCCGCACACCGTTACCGGGAAATTTTTGATCTGCGACATCACTGCGGCACTTCTGTAAAGTTGTTCGTGAAAAAATATACTCATCGTAAGTCCTGAATTAAGTTGTTGCGGATTTAATTTGTACACTTATTTTTATTTAAACTCTTGTGGGGTGGGCTTCTAGCCTGCCCCAAAGGTACAGATTAAATGCTGTAAAACTTATCGATTTTCGACTACTCCAACCAATGAATGCAAGTCGAAATCTTTGTCCAATCCGCTGAGACAAATGCCAGCACTCATAACTGTCAAGTCATTTTTGGCGATCGCAGAAGTGTGGTGTTCTCCCGTTCCGCTAGTCCATTCAACCAGCCAATAATTTTCGCGATCGCAAAAATCCCGCAATTCACCGCCACCCATTTTCAACGCCCGCTGCAAGCGCTGTTCTTCCAGCAGTTTCGGATCGAAATCTTTAATATTTCGCGACACCAACTCATAAACAGTTCGCATTTCCGGTGTCATCCCTTTAAAGCGAACTTCTTGAGGCAAAATCAACTTTTTAAAAGCTGCTTTTAACTTCTCAGACGGCAGCGGATCGGCGCGCCTGTCAATCTCTTCAAACCACAAACAATGACCGTCCCACCGCGCAACAATCGCCTCGAACTGCGAACCTTCAGTTACTAAATGCACTGGTACGGGTTTGGCAACACCAGTGCGCTGTTTAGCGTCAGATTCGTTCACAGGATAAGCCAGCCAAGTTTGCCCTTGCAGCACGCAAGCCAACTGCAAGCGAATGGGTACGAGCAGTTGCAAATACTCTGCCATTTGCGGCAAACTCGGCTCCTCAATTACAGCAGCAATTTTCTCATTTACTGGCCCAAAAATAGCCCATCCTTCAAAGTTTTCCGGTTGCGGTTGAAACAGATAAGTCATGCCACCTATCCTTGTCCGCACCCTTCCCCCCCGCACGCAAGGTGCCAGGAATTGGGTATCGAGCAGTTGCTCTTCTTGGGCCGCGAGTTGGCTGAGGATTTTGCGGATATCTGCCACTGAATTGACCTCCGTAATCTTACTATTTTTTACCGAACGCACTTTTAATTTAAGCTTTGATAAAGTTTTGTAAACTTATTGACACGAATAAATATCCTAATATAATATTGAGCGGTCATCCTATTTTAATCTTGTAGATATCTCCAGTAAATATGCTGCAAAAGCTCTTTTATAAGTTGGTTGTAGTGACAGTTCTGACACTTCCTATTTTTGGCTCAACCGAGGTAGCTAAAGTTCAGAACACCTATGGAGCTACTGCTTATTCTCCGACTTCTGACGCCACTGGTATTAGTTGGGATTATGCTACAGAGAAAGAAGCATTAAACGCAGCAGTAACAGTCTGCAATGGAAAAAGCGAAGGTGCTAACGACTGCGAACCGCTGACATCTAATAGCAATAATTGTGGAGCGATCGCAGTAGGCAAAGGAGGAGCAGGTGCGGGCTGGGGCGACGATAAAGCAGCAGCAGAAGCTCAAGCTCTCGCCGGTTGCAGCGAACTAGATGGCGGCAACTGTAAAGTCCAGCTTTCAGCTTGCAACAACTAATTAAAGTGATAAAATTTGAGCCAAGCGGTGGATATTTTCGTTCGTAAAACAGCTTAGAAAATAGGAAATGTAGGGTGCGCATGGCGCACCTTACCAAATACAACTCCGCTAAAAGTTGGGTGCGCATTGCGCACCTTACAGTGAATCTCCTACTTCGGAAGTAACTGCATCCGGTGGCAGCAAACTTTCTAATCTATCTTTAGACCAGTATTCAGTTGGATAAGCGAGTGCAATAATATCAGAGAGTCTAATCAGCCACGTAACTTGTCCGTAAGCATCGATATGTTCCGCCTGTTCGTTAGGGGGAACTATCACCAAAAGTTCCGCAAACTCCCCGAACAAATTAATCGGGATGCCGCCGAAACTGCTATTATTTGTTTTAATCCAAACTTTACTGCCTCGATCGAGAGCTTCTTGCAGTCGCTGGCAGAGCAAACTGGATTTTTTGACCTGGGATTTTTTGGCTTTCGACTTTTTTCCCATAGTTTTAAGATGTTAAAGTGTTTGGACAGTGGATTGCACAGTGGGTTGAGATTTAGTGCGATCCTCTTCGTTGGCTTCGCTAACGCGGTTTGGTATTGAAACGGACAAAATGAAAAAAGGCGATCGCCCCGTCGCTACCCCATCACTCTAGTCTATAAGAAAATGCTGTACTGCGATCGTAATAACAATTTAATCGCAAAATCGGGAAATGACACCAGCTCAAAAAAAATGGGACTCTAGCCAAACTCCAAACCCTTAAGTCATCAGTGATTCCCAATCTAAAATCTAAAATCTGAAATCTAAAATGGCATGACCTGCGGTATCGTGTTACAACGTCAGTCAACGAGATCCGTGTTTGTACTGTGCCCAAATACAGTATAATCGGCGGAATCTTCCCAATCGTTTAAGTAAAACAATGGACTGGCGAAAGCTCATTCATCCAAACCCGAAAGCTTCCACAAATCAACCAGCAGCGCCAGAAACTCGATTGTCTGTAGAATTTTTGCTGGGGCTCTTTGCTGCGGGATGGACACAACAGCAGGTGTTAGAGAAATATCCCGCACTCACTTCGGAAAAGTTGCGCGCGGCTTTGGCTGCGGCGGATTCAAAATTAGTGTCATCCATCGCTAATCCAGAATTACTAGAAATTATCCAGCAAACTAGAGAAGAATTGAAAATAGGGAGAAAGTTGTCGCTTGAGGATATTGAGGGAGATGTTTGGGAGTAAAGTGCGATATTAAATCTCAACTTCCCCCTAAATTTTCTCTAACTCTTTCCCGAAACTCCAACACCGCCTCAAGAGGATCGGGGCGTTGTACATACTCCGCCAGCAATGATAAATCTAAATTGGGCAACAACTCGCTTTCCTGGATTGTTTCATATTCCTCTCCCCGCAGATGATAAACCTCAAAGCGACGATTTTTCCAGAACCAAACCTCTGTGATTCCGAGCTTTTTGTAAACAGCTAGCTTATCCAGGCCGCCACTGCTGAGTACCACCTCGATCGCCAAATCGGGAAACTCTTTTTCTGTGCCTATACAATAGCACTCATCCGGTTCTGTACCGCCCTTTTTTGCTTGGATGCGAAATGTTGTTGAGCCCAATCCCCAAAACCGAGTGCGTGTTTCTTGAAAATACGCTTCTAGCAGCATCCCAATATTGGTTTTATCTCGATCGTGACGGCGACTGGGGGACATAATTTCCAGGACTTCTTCTAAATAAGTAACCCGATACCAAGGACTATCTCCGAGTTGAGTCAGTAGTTGTTCATACTGTTGCCAACTTACCCCGCTGGTAATAAATCTTTCCACGGGATCTTCGGTTAAAAGCTCTAATTGGGTTGCTAAATCTTTAATTAATATTGAAGTCACCAACCGCTCCTCCCAAGTTTAGAGTATAGTAGAAGATTGTGATTCTGTCATCAATGGTTTAACTGGCGATCGCTAGCTCATTTTCACTATCATCCTCTTCATTAATCCCAAATTTTTTGCAAATTTCATCGAGTGTCTGAGGTTGAATGACTCTTGATTTAGCTCGCTTCAGTGCCGTTAACAAGCGAGTTGCATTAGCAGGCGATCGCAGTAAGTAAAGCGTTTCTAGCAAACTTTCTAATTCTGCCTCAGAAATCAAAACCGCATTTTTGTCGTTAGGTCTAGTAATAACTATTACTTCCCCAGTTTCAACAGCGCGATCGCAAATTTTATCTAAATTAGTTTTAGCCTCAGCAGATGTCATTTGAGTTGACATTATACTATAATTCCCCATACTTTTTGCAATTGAGCAAGAAACCCCTAACCCACCCTCACCAATATCAATAGACCTGCACGCGGTAGTAACTTTAACAATGCCCTGTACGCTTGTAACAATACTGGGCTTAATTTGTGAGGTTTTAGAATGACCCCTCATTCACTCAGCCGCTAAGCGGCTGATGCCAATTTAACCCAATTGGCTGGGTTTGTGCTCGCTTCTATTGCATTGGCTACCAACTTGCTCAATCGATAAGTTCAGTATTCCAGTTTGCTTGCTGTATTTTAGTATCTAACTCCCGATACTGTCTAGACATTCGATCCATTTGCGTTTGCAGTTCACCAACGTCGATGGTACTAAAAAATTTGACTTCCGATCGAGTATAGCGGTCTTGCCTAACAGCAGTTTCGTCAACTAAAGACTTGTAGATGCCGCGCTTAAGCGCGAGAACATCTCTCTTGGCTAAAGCATCCGATAAACTCACTCCATCTTCCAGAGTTGTCAGCGAATTAGTCTTGTTAATTTTCTTAATTAAGTCTTCCAGTTCTTGCACCCCTGCATCTACTTCGCTAATCAGTGCTTGGGGATTTTCTGGAGGTTCTTCTCCTTCTTGTACTTTAGCACTTCTTGTCAATCTGGCTCGCAGTTGTTCCATTCTTTTTTGACAGTCAGCTCTTAAAATTAAAGCTTCAGCTAGTTTCATAGTGTGTTGTCCTTCAGCTTCGTGCCAATTGTAGCTATATAAGTAGATTGCGATTTACCGTTGGGTGGGGGCGGGTTTACGAGATTGTCGATTATCGGCAATTATTGTCTGTGAACCCGCCCCTTGTATCTTGAAATAGACAAGCTATCAAACCGCAGACCGCAGGCTGTCGAACCGCAGACACGGTTGTAATCGAACCGCAGACACGGTTGTAATTGAATCGTAACACGAGTAAAGATAAAGAAACCATTAAAGTTTCTTGCCTATAGGTACAGGTGACAGTACAAAGTGTTGTGATCGGACATCAGAAATCGGTGAAGTTGGCCCGCCCCTTAGACTAAAACAAGTCTGCTGTGTAGATAAGCTCCCATTACTGATGACAGGCGCATACAAAAAAAACTGGACAGTATCTTAGGCGCTCGTTTTCACGGGACAGCCTGCATTTATAAGGTTAGTTAAATTGCCTGTCATGTTCTTTCATACAAATAGGGAGATCGGAGCAAACAATGACACCCACATTTTTAGGCATAGATATCAGTAAAAAAGACTTTCATGTCGTTTTACTGAAAGAAGAGCGTGGCTCAAAACCCAAAAAATTCACTAATAATACCGCAGGGTTTGAGAGCTTAAATCAGTGGCTCAAAAAGCAAGGTGTCGAAAAACTTCATGCTTGCATGGAAGCCACCAGCATTTACGGAGATGCCCTAGCTGAATTTCTGTATGAAGCAGGCTATCAGGTGAGTGTGGTTAATCCGGCTCGGATTAAAGGGTTTGCTAAAAGCGAACTTTTGCGTACCAAAACTGACTCGGTAGATGCAGCATTGATTGCTCGTTTTTGTGCGGCTATTAAACCGTCACTTTGGAAGCCAACCCCGATCGAAGTCAAGGAATTACAAGCTTTATTGCGACGACTAGAATCTTTGACTCTTATGTATCAACAGGAAGAAAATCGTTTGGAAACAGCTACAGCAACTGTGGCTAAACTTACGAGAGCTCATTTGGATTACATCAAAGAACAACAAGCCGAAATCAAAAAAATGATTAGCGATCATTTTGACCAACATCCACATTTAAAACAGCAGCGTGAGCTGTTGACTTCGATTCCAGGTATTGGAGAACAGACGGCTGCTGTATTGTTAGCTGAAGTTGGTCGGATTGAAGATTACAAAAATGCCCGCCAATTAGCCGCTTATGCAGGTTTAACTCCCTGTGAGCGTAGTTCAGGAACTTCTGTGCGTGGCAAAACTCGTTTGTCATGTACTGGTAATGTCCGGCTACGAAAGGCATTGTATATGCCTGCGGTGGTGGCAATGCGTTGTAATCCTTTGCTCAAAGCCGTGAGTGAGCGATTGTTGGGTCGTGGAAAGGTCAAGATGCAGGTGATTGGTGCTCTGATGAGGAAACTGGTGCATTTGGCTTTTGGGATTTTAAAGTCCCAAAAGCCTTTCGATCCAACTTATTTGCTCGCTACCCCTTGACAGATCAAGACAGTATCTACAATACCGGGAATTAGATCGTAACTGAGCGCTCCAACTTGATATTACAGCCGCTTGAGACTAAGAAATAAGGTCGCAGCGCGCACCCTACAATTTACTTATCATCTCTCACAGGCAGCGACGTGTCCAGAATTTCCATCAACAACTCCAGCCGCGAAGGACGAGACAACATCGGCACTAAATTCGGCAAGGAGTAGTAATCGCCGGCAAACGTAAAGGTTTCTACCGACACTTGTTTGTCCTTTAATTGCTTTTCCACATAATCGCAGTAAGCGCCAACTCGCACAATCACCACATTAGGAATTACCCCCAAACTGCGGCAGTAATTCTGATAAGCATCAACCAAATAAGGTGCAGCGTTTTCGCCTTCATCTGTTACCATAATGAATTGCTCGACAACCTGCTTCTTAATTCGCATTGCTTCCACCGCGCAACCGCAACTTGTGCCGCCGCCAGCGCGAATGTGCTTGAAAGCGCGTTCCCAGTCTGTCAATTCGCTGCCGTTTGCTTGCACTGGATACGGCATCGTGTCAAAGGCGTAGACGAAAAGTGCCGCGTCGGAAATGCCGGAAATTAAGGCAGCGAGACGCTTCCCGACTTCGATCGCACTTTCCATTGAACCCGACTTGTCAATCAACAAACCAGTGGCTTTCGCAATCTTGCCGCGCTTCTTCACCTGTTCGTTTGTCACCGCTTCCAGCTTCGCCGCGGTTGCTGCGTCGAAGTTCGCGCCCGCGCCCGCAACACTCGCTTTGTAAGCAGAAACGCGCGAGCTCTTTGCCGCTTCATCCAGCTTGGAATCAATCAACTGCTTGACTTCCGCGTGATCCATCGCGCCGCGCGACTGAATCGATTTCAAATTGTTGATAACTTCCTGCGGCGACATCGAGTTAATCAGCGCGGCCAAAACTGTTGGCGTTAGCTGTTTGATCGCACCAACTGCGATCGTATACGGAATCTTGTACTCAACAATCAAATTCGCTTGTTCCGCAGGCGTCGCCGCCTTTGCCAACTGCTTCAAAACGAATGCTAGAGAGTCTTCCGGCGGATTGTCTTTAAACAGGATAGCATTAGCCCGATCGCTCGGCTTGACGTGCAGCGTTGCGTACAAATGCTTCATCGCCTTGCGGTTGCGGATGGCGGCGCGATCGAAAAACTGTGCATTCTTCTCCCGCGATTTCAGATAGCGAGTGACAGCAGTGCGCGCACTCCGAGGCACCTTATTCTGGTGCCGCTTCATAAAGTCCACAATCCGCGAAACCTCGTAGGGAGGGAACTCTTGCAGCATCATAAACCCGGCATCCCGGTGTTCCGTCAGCGCCGAAGTCAGCAAATTTCCGACAAAAACTTCCTTGTGGTCGCGCACGTCGCCTTGACGCTGATACCACACCGCTAAATGACCGTAAAAAATCGGGTCTAATTCGACAATTAACTTGTGGATTTCTGCCACCTTTTCCAGTTGACGGTGAGGAGTGGTGAGCAGGCTGTTGAGCATTTCTAAACGTAAATCGCGCTCTAATAAATTCATTGGTGCTACCTCCTATTTCGATTTTCGATTTTCGATTTTGGATTATTGTAAGGAGTATCCAAAAATCAGCGGGTAGCAGTTGTTGCACGCTTGGCAATGAATATAATAGTCACCGCGCAAGTTTGGAGAGCTTTTTTTTATAACCTGGATAGGGTTGGTATGTAAGCTCTCCGAATTGGGGCGCGGCAACAACTGCTATTTTAAAATTATTTCAGGGAAACTTGTTTGAGTTCGATCGCTCTCAAATCCGGTTCAACCCAATTAATCCGAGCTTCCCAGGACATCAGGCGATCGCGCGTGTAATAGCGAAATGGTAAAGTGCGTGAAGCGGAGCTATCCCGTAGGGAATCGGCGTATTTTGCAATCAAACCGTTAGCCAGATGTACGATCGAGCAATTGTGGCTTTCATCGGCGAGATATCGGCGAACAGTTCGCACCCAAAACAGCGTTAGCGTTTCGTGATACCCGCTGTTTTGTGTGATTTCAATTCCTTGAACCGAGTTGTAACGTTTAATCCCATTGCGAATCGCATTGATCGCCTCTGACTCCGAGTCATAAAACAGATACCACAGAGCAACCGTTAAATGCGCTTCGTGCGTCCACTCGCTGCGCGGAAGGCTGCATTCTTGGAAGGCGTGGAGGAGGGTATCTATCTCGTTGGGCGATCGGTAAATTGCCAGTCTTTTTTTCATGGCTAATACCATTTATTTTTAACGACGGAAGTCTTTAATACACACAGAATTCCTTAATTATTAGCCTGAATTAACCACAAAGCTTTATATCATTAAAAGTCACTTCGCGCAAGTTAAGAAAGCCGTTGGCACATACGCAGGAGTTGAACCCGCGACCTTTTCTTTTTAAGAGAAATGCTCTACCAAGAGCTAGTATGTAAGCTTCCTTCATTAGGGCGCGAAGTGGAACTTTTAAGCGCCCGATAGATATAAAAAATTCAGCTATAAAAGGCGGCGCACAAGTCAGAGAAGCTTTGTTTTTTAGGCCTCGCGGCGAGTAGGAATCGAACCTACGATTCGATTTTAAGTCGAACGTTTCCAGTTTGTAAGCTTCTTTAGTTGGGGTGCGCCTCCGACAACTGATGATTTTTTGATCCCGCGCAAGTTTGAAAAGCTTTTGACAACTTCTAGCGTGTTTGCCATTCCACCATAAAGGCCGAAGCCTTCAGCGGGACTCGAACCCGCAATCTTTTCAGAACTAGAACCCTAATGTGTGTAGGCTTCTCGAATTGGGGCGCGGAATAAAAGTTAATTCTTAGCCGTAAACGGCTTCTGGACGGACAATTAAATCGCCGCTGGGACGGCGATCGATAACGTAAGACTCGAAGCGATCGCCCTTGACATCAAAATGGTTGGCCAGACGTTCCTTAATAGCCTTGTCGCTCATTCCTGCCGCGATACCCACTTGGTTTTCTGCCAAGTCGTAGGAACGTCCTTCAAAACGAATGTGAACCATTACCGATACCTCCTAGAGCAATTTTGGATTTGGGATTGGTAGCTTATCTGCTCTCGACTTTGGCTTTTTGTGAGACGCTGGCAAATTGCCTGTATCGGTAAAGATTCACGAAATGTGATAATCTTTACTAAAATAAGCGCCGTTCTAAATGATAAGCTTGTTTGATTTTGCGGATTTCCTCAGCCTTTTTGGTGGATTGAAATCGGGCAGAGTTTGTCTGTTCTGAATCCGCGTTAAATTCGTTAAAATTAGACTTATTCAGTACCATCTCTGGCTTTGAGCGAGTCAGTTTGTAAGCGAACAGTCTGGTGAAAAGTAACAACATGACAATCGAGTCTGTATTGCAAGACTTTCAAATTGATGTTCCTTGAAATTTTGAGCAATATTTAGTTGTCAAGGTTCAGAATTTGCACGGAAAATACAGGTTTTTGCTTGTCCTGCGCTTTCGATATTTACATACTACATATATACTACACAGGTGTCAAGGGGGTAGCAAAAGTTTTTTAGATAAAACTTACACGAGTGGCGAGAAACCAGGTTTTTTCAGGAAAATATTTCGTTGCAACCCCCAGATTCGTTAAAAAACCCGGTTTCTTGGGTCAAAGCGCGATCGCGAACTGTAACATGGATTAAATATCCTTAACATAGGAAATACTGTCGCGAATATTGTGGAAACCGACTGATTCGTAAAGTCGCAATGCACCTGATGAATTTTCAGCATCAACGCCGAGAATAGCAGTAGCGACACCGGCAGCTTTCAGCCGATGCAAACCCGCCAGCAACATAGCTCGTCCCAATCCCATTTTGCGGAAGCCGCGCCTAGTGCCGAGACAAGCAATCCAGCCTTCATTGCGCCCGGTACGATCGCACTCTTCCACACTAATCTCGCAGTAACAAAAACTGACAAATGTGCCGTCACCAGCAACAGCAATCAAATCTAAATCATTTCTGTAATCGGGTTTAGCTAATTCGTGCTTAAATTTATCCACCGTTAAATCGTGATGATTCCAGTGATCGATAAATGACTGGTTGAACATTTCTACCCAAGCTGCCGCATCCTGTTCGCCGGGGAACTGAATGAGGGCAAAACCTTGTGGGAATTGCGGTTCTGGGATTGGTTCAGAGAGCGATCGCGCCATGCGGTAAAAATAGCGATCGACCTTAAAACCATTACTTGTCAGCACAGAAATGCGATCGCAATCCTCAGCGCGAGCGTAGGTTCGCAGCTTCACGCGCCCGCCCCGCACCGCAGACACATCGCACATCCGCACTTCACCCCAGGCGATCGCGGCTGCTTCCACATCGCCTCCGCGCACACCTGGGTGGACGCGAAACCACAGCCAACCGTCAATTACTTCACCCGGTTCAGAAACCGACAACTGAGCAAAACCGATTAATTTTCCCTCCGCATCTTCCCAAAGGCGGATATCGCGGTCTTTGTTGAAAAACGGGGCGTTAAATTCTTGTTGTAGTTCCGAGATGGAAGTGCCTTCATCGAGCCGATCGACTTCTTCGCAAGTATTGATTAAATGGGCGATCGCACTTAAATCGCGATCGCCCGCATAGCAGCGCCCCGAGAGATTTGCCATCATAGCTAATCACCATTTCCTGTTGTTATAGGAAATACCCTGAAAACCCCGTGACTTCAGTCCGGGGATGAAAGGGAGTTGCAGGATTTATCCTGCCTACTA
>NZ_JAUBWA010000080.1:0-34466 GCF_036702825.1 Microcoleus sp. A003_D6
AA
Organism: Microcoleus sp. A003_D6; assembly: GCF_036702825.1. Lineage (NCBI taxonomy): Bacteria > Bacillati > Cyanobacteriota > Cyanophyceae > Oscillatoriales > Microcoleaceae > Microcoleus > Microcoleus sp. A003_D6. The sequence goes on from NZ_JAUBWA010000080.1 coordinate 3, forward strand.
ATGAAGGCGGTTGAAACCGCTGCCGACTTTTCCCCGTGTCTGAAGCCAGGGGCTTGTGTCTCGTTTTTCGGTCAACTTTGTAAAGGAAGTCAACCCTCTCCATAACTTCCTCAAAAGTAACCTCTAGTGGCTTTTCCTCTACGGCCTTAAAGACTCTATATTTTAGCGTAGTATCTGACATGACCTAGACTTTTTTGTTGAGTCTGCTCTAGGATAAAAGTCTCCTCAAGGACTCGTTTTCTCTTGGCAGGAATTAGTCTCGCTTCGCCATTGACAGCATCCCTCTTGCTCGCATCCGCACCGGGCGAGGAGAAAACCCCGCCAGCACTTCTATCTCCTCGCCCTCAATCAAAGCTGAATATTGTCGGTACGCTGCGAGTTGCTATAAAAACTAGCAATAATCGCCACCATCAACCACCAAAGCATATTAACTTCCGGCCGGTACCAAACGGTATCGAAAAAACCGTGGGCCATCATGCCGGCTAAAGTTGCGATCGCCCCAATCAACCAAAACGCCTGATGCGATTTAAGATTTGGGGATTCTTCCTGCGAGTTAGAGCTGTTAAATTGCACGTCGCGCAATCTTTTTATCTGCAACAAACCTTGATTGACGGTAACAGTCATCAGCCACAAAAAACACATTAAACCGATAAAACCGGTTTCCACCGCAATTTCCAGCAGCACGGAATAAGCGCTCAAAGCAGTGAATTTCGGCTTCATATAAAGCGGATAAACTTTATTAAATGCAGTGTTTCCCGGGCCAATTCCGAGAATTGGCCGATCGCGAATCATGTCAATCACCGCCGTCCAAACATTAATCCGAAAATTGTTGCTGCTGTCGCCGCGGCCGATAAACATACTCGAAACTCGATCGCGCAGCGGCTCCACCAAAGCCACTCCCAAAATTAACACTCCAGCCAAACCTCCCAATCCTAACGGCAGCGCCCAAGTTCGCCAGAACCGAGGCATCAAAGGGCTGTACCAGTACCAAAGCAGCACTAAAAACATCACAAGCAGAGCCACAAAACCGATCCAAGCACCCCGGCTGTCGGTGTAGCGCAAACAGGCTAAATTCACCACCAGCATCGTCAGCGCTAAAAGTTTTGTTCCCCATCCTTTCCACACGAAAAGCGCGGCGGCGCTCAATGCAATTGCCGGCAGCAAATAGGAACCGAGCAAATTTGGATTGCCCAAAAAGCTGTAAACTCGCGTGAAATCGGCTTGAGTTGAAGTCGGATCGTTCCAAGTAGCTAATGGTGGCACTTTATCAATCCACTGCCGCACGCCGTAGAAACTGACAACTAGAGCGACGTTCAAATATACGGCAATTAACCCGGAGCGCCAACGGGGCGATCGCAAGATCCGCGCCATCAGAGCAAAAAATAGCAAATACAGCGTTAGCTTGCTCCAACCCGTAAAAGCGGCGGCTTTCACCGGCGACATCGCGGTGGCGACGGTGGCGATCCCCCAGTACAGCAGTACCAGCAAGTGAATGGGTGTTAGGGCGATCGCGCGATCGTCCGAAACAGTCAGCAGCACCCAAAATGCAGCACCAGCCGCCATCAACACCCCCAGCAAGGCATTGTTCACAAACGGCCCCAAACCGAACGTCAAGGCCAGCAAAACAAAACCCAAGGGTTCTGCCCACTGCATCAGCCAGCTACTCTGCCGCCAACTGCGCGCATTGCCGATCGCCAAATTCAATAAATAACTGCCACTTTGCCACTGAGAGAGCGGCAAATTTGCCAGAGTTAACTGTTGCCAAACTGAATTCATTTCAATTTTAGATTTGTACTTAGTAATCGGGCATTGGGCATCGGGCATTGGGAATTGGGCATTGGGAATTGGGCATTGGGAAAAAGGTAATTGGGAATTGGTAATCGGTAATTGGGAATTGGTAATTGGTAATTGGTAATCGGTAATTGGGCAATTCTCCCCCTCTCCCCCTCTCCCCCTCTCCCCCTCTCCCCCTCTCCCTTCTTCATCCTTCCAACAACTCCGTAGCATTGGTGCAAGGAAGCCAGAGCACGTAGCGATATCCAGATTCCGGGGTGCCTTGAATCGAGAGTTGGCCGCCTTGAATTTCCACCAACTGGCAGCAAAGCAGCAGCCCCAAGCGTTCCCTGGCTCCGTAACCAGCTAACACCGGTGCGGTATCTGCGGCATTTTGGGCTACCAAAGCTGCCAACTCAGAAAACGCCAGCGTTAATCGCTGGGAACCCTGTGTCTGTGTCGGGAGTTGCGGTTCGACTTCGAGGGAGTCGGTTTCGGAGTTCGATCGCGAATCGCTACCCGCTCCGACCTTCAACAAGTAGTCGGAGTAGAGTTTAGCATGGGGCAAACTTTCTCCCAACCAAGGATGAAAAACCCAAACTCCGATGTTGATACCGTCTTCTTTCCGAGAAACGTGGACTCGAATCACACTGCCTGCCCCAGTAGATTGAATAATGCTAAAAATTAAGTGGTGCAGCATTTGCTGAACTTTATCCTTATCGGCCAACCAGATGCGCGGCCCGGGCCCCATCGACAAATTAATTTCTTGCTCTCGTCTACTTGCCGCCGGCGACAGGATTGTCACAACCTGCTGGCACAAAGTTTCTATATCGATTGCGGTTCGCTTCAAGGTGAAAGCGGAATCATCTAGTTCTGCCAGTTCCAAAATTTCTTCAACTAGCGATCGCAAAGACCGGCTGCTGTCTTGGATTACGTCGATATATTCTTTTTGCTTGCTCGTTAAGGGGCCGTAAATTTCTTGGCTCAACACGCTTGCCATGCCGATGACAGAAGTGAGCGGGGTGAGCAATTCCTGCGCTAAATAATTTAGCAGTTTTACCTTAATTGAGTTAGTAGACAAATCGATAGGTTTGTTAGTCATCGGTAATTTTTATTGGTTCATTGTCGAGCTAGACTTGGCGGTTCATTAGAGCTATTCCAAAAGTCTATAACAATCTGTTTACAATTCACCACAGAAAAACGTATGGAATAAAAATATATATTCTTTCTTCCCTCGATCCTCTTCCTTCTTCCCTTGAACCTCTTGCTTATCTGACTAATTAAGATTTAATCATTGCTTCTAAAGCTGATTGCAAGTCTTGAGTGAGTTCGGCAACTGCTAACCTGCGACTGGTTTGATATCCCTCCCAGCGATCGCTCACTGATATGGGTTCGCCCACGGTCATCTGTACCCGCTGTTTGCCCAACTTCGGTCTGCCGAAAGGATTTCCCCCTTTGATGCGAGTCAGTACGTCCCACAGCAGTAAAGTTGTTTCTGCCAAACGTTCTGCTGTCAGCTTTTCTTGGACGTACCTGCCCGTGACGGAGACGAAACTTTCTACAAGTCTCATGTGCCACATCCGAAGACTTGCTTCTTCAGCGAGGCGATCGGCTAATCCTCTTTCTAAGGGACAAAGTGCTGCAATATCTTTGATATCTTCTCGATAAATATAGTCCCAGCCTGCTTGTTCCAGACGGCGGCAGCGGTCTATTAAACTGCCTTTGGGCTTTAAGTTGAAATACTCTTCTGCTACTTGTAACGCCACGTCTAAAAGTGCTTGCAACCGAGCAGTTATAAATTTTTCATTTTCCGCATCTCCTGCCGTTGCTTTGGCTATTTCTACTTCTGTGGAGTCCGATGTTTTGGGATGGAAACTTTGATGATAAAAACGGGTGTAAAACTGTTCCATTACTTCTAGTAAATGGCTGCCCAATCGAATTAGTCGCCGATATTGAAAATTGTGATTTTTGTCTTGTAAATCTGTAATTTCCGTGGATAAGTTGGCTTTATGGCTACTATCTAATGGTGGCAATCCGCAATCTATTTCTAATTGAGTTAAAAGTTTTTCTAGGGGTTGCCAAGGTGGATCGACATAGCGGTATTGAATGCCGATCGGCACAATTAACACTTTTTCAGTTCTTTCTGCTTTGTGCAAATCTTCAACGCACCAGAAGCCCATTTGAGCAATACCCGGTTCGAGGGGGCTAACTATTTCATTGTGACCGTTGGTGCCGCCTTCTGGGGCGGCGGCGATCGGGAATTGGCTGTTGGCAAATAAATCGCGGGCCGATCGCAATCCGGCGCGATCAATTTTACCGCGAACGATCGGAGTGCCGCCGAGGCTCGAATACAGCCAGCCTACGCCTGCACCAGCCCACAGGGGAATGCCGCGATCGTAAATAAAGTGCGAATGTACGGGGAATTGCAGGGGAATGCCTTTTTGCCGCGCAGCTTGCGGAACCAGTTTCCAAACCAATTGTCCCAAACAGTAGGGATCGTCTGAGTTGGGGTGGCGGAAGGCTAGTAAGAAGCGAATTTTCTGATTTTGAAATTGGTGGAATAGTTCGGCGAGGGTTTCGACGTTTTCGGCTTGAATGTGGCTGATACTCGTCTTAAATCGCAGCCACCCAGGGAGTATTTGCTGACAGCCAAGCATGACTAGCGGGTTGTAGGCTGGGGGGATGAATTCCAGCGGCGGCTGAACTTGGCTAATTGAATTGGGCATTTTGTGATTTTAGATTTTAGATTTTAGTTAAGACGGCGGTTGAAACCGCCCCTACAGAAACAAAACCCGCCTGCGCGGGTTGAAGCGTGGACTCCCTAAATTCCTGAGATTCCTAATCCAAGCATAAGCTGTTGCAACATTTAAATTATGTCTCAAGAATTAATCAAATTCTTGTGGGACGATGCTTTGAGCAGCGTCCCGAATGTGTAATTTAAATGCAGTACAGCTTATTCGTTTCTACCCACCAGCGCATAACTCCTGTCACTAAGATTTTGGCAATCCACAATCTAAAATCTAAAATCTAAAATCCTATTGTGCGGCTTCAAATATCATTTCCTGGAAGTTAATCACGTCCGATCGCGGATCGCAGTGGGTGACTTTGACTTCTAGCCGATCGCCTATTGCGACCGATCGACCAAATCGCATTGCCAATTCTAAACCCAAATCTTCCAATAAAATCAATCCGAGATTGCTATCTTCCCTCAGCCAGCGCAGCATTAAAGCTTCCCAAACTTCATCGGGGTTGCGCCGCAAATATTCCAATCCCCAATAGCGGTTAGTTTGGCGTTCGACGGTGGATGCTTCTTTAACTGCGGTGCCGAGACACATCACAATATCCTGTATTTCTTGGGCCGCAAAAGGCAGAGGTTCGCCCCGCAGGTGGGCTTTGATTTGGAAGTGAGTCAGCAAGTCGGTATAGCGGCGGATCGGGGAAGTAACTTGAGTGTACAATTCCAAACCTAAACCGGCGTGGCGTCCGGGAGTCAGACCCATTTCGCTGCGGGGCATACAGCGGCGCACGGCGCAAGCGCGGGCGGGACCTGCGGGCACGGCCAGCAGTTCTTCCTCTGGGGGGAGTTCGGGCTGGGGCTGATAGCGGTAGGGTATGGGCAGGCTGTGAGCTTGACCGTAGCGGGCGGCTAGTTCCCCTGCTAAAATCATCATTTCGGCTACTAGCAGTCGGGCTGTGGAGTCATCGATGACGTGGATTTTGATGTCGTCGCCCTTGACTTTGATGACGGATTCGGGCATGAAAATGCTGATTGCGCCTTGGGCTTCCCGCCATTTTTGCCGCAGTTTTGCAGCAGAGGCGATCGCGCCTATTTCCGGTTCTGCTTCGATTCCCAACTCCAGCATTTCGTCTACGTCATCGTAGGTTAAGCGGTAGGTGGGTTTTATTGTGCTGATGTGGATGCTGTAATCTTGAGCCGCGCCGGTTTCGTCTAAGGTGACGCTGAAGCTGAGGGCGCTGCACTCTTTGCCTTGAATTAAACTCATCGGCCCGGTTGCCAAAGCTGGGGGAAACATGGAAATCATTCCCGTGGGCAGGTAAACCGTAGTGGTGCGCTTTCTGGCTTCGAGGTCGAGTTCGTCTCCGGGGGAAAGCAAGCGGGTGGGATCTGCTATGTGTATCCACAGGCGCTGCTGGCCGTTTTCGAGGAATTCTAAGCTGAGTCCGTCGTCGATTTCGGTGGTGCTTTCGTCGTCGATCGTGTAAACCTTGAGGTGAGTTAAATCGAGACGATTTGTGTCGGAGTCGGTTGGGGGATTTTCTAGGCAGCGTTGGGCCACTTCTAATACCTTTGCGGAGAATTGTAGGGGAATTTGGCTGCGCCGCAAAAACAGGTTTTCGTGGGTACTCCAGAGACCGAGCTCGACTAGGAGGCCAAATGCTGCTTCGGGGTTTTCGGATCGTTGTAAGCTGGCTAAAGTTTCTAAGGCCGGGGTGCGGTGCGTTGCTTCTTCTCCCAGGAGGGCAAAGCGTTCTAGGGCGTCGAGGCGAGTTCGATCGCTGTGTTCCCAATCTACATTTTTTCCTGCCAGCCGCTGTTTGACTCGATCCCAAAATCCTTGCGATTCTTGGTGTCGCTGCTGTTCTACTTCTTGCTGGTGTTTGATTTCGGCTACTTGGGCTGCCGATCGCGGTTCGTAGCGATCGCCCTTTTGTTTGAAATACAGTTTGTCTGTTGATAGCAAACAGTAAGCCGCGTAACACTGGGCCGCACTGCGATCGGAAAATAGCAGCATTGCCAGGGATTCCGGATCTGCTGTTTCTCCGTCGCCGACTAAAAGTTCCCAAGCGACTTCCAAACTCGACGGATCTGAGTATGCTTCTACTTCTTTGAGAAATTTGGGAATGTCGGAGGCTTTGTAAGTTTCTCCGACTACTTCGTAGGTGATTTGTTTGGGCGGTATGCTGTGCGGTTGACCGTTTTCGTCTACCACGACCCAGTTTTTCTTGCCGTCGGGGCGATCGGCAACTGCCAGACGGCGGTCGCCGTGCACTCTAAATTCTACTAACGTTCCCTTCTCCACTTGCCAGTTGTATATTTGAGATTTTGGATTTTTACACTTGCTATTTTTCTGGTTTCGATGGGGAAATTTTAGATTTTGGATTTTTACATTTTTTACATCAATTGTTAAAACTAACATCTAAAAAGTTGCGCTTTTTGTACTTTAATTTCTAACTCTTGATATTTTGATTAAGACTTACGCAGCAGCGACTAAATACCAAATATTGCGCTCTATTAGCCACCCTCGCTTGCGATAAAAAGACGTTGTTTTCGCGTAAGTCCTATTCCAGTCCAAAATCTAAAATCTAAAATCTAAAATCCAAAATCCAGTTAACCTTCTTGGTTTACGAAGGGCATCAAAGCTACAATTCTTGCTCTTTTGATGCTTCTGGTCAGGTCTCGCTGCTGTTTTGCCGTCAAACCGGTAATCCGGCGGGGCAAAATTTTACCGCGTTCTGTGACGTATTTTTTGAGCAAATCGACATCTTTGTAGTCGATCGGGTCTCCTGGTTTGATTGGCGAAACGCGCCGGCGAAAGTAAGTCATGGTTCTTTGTTTGTTGACTGTTGACTGTTGACTGTTGACTGTTGACTGTTGACTGTTGAAATAACAACTGACAACTGACTACTGACTACTGACCACTGACTACTTGATCTCTTTGTGGGCAGTGTGCCTGTTGCAATGGGGGCAGAACTTTTTGAGTTCCAGCCGCGCCGTCGTGTTGCGACGGTTCTTGGTGGTGGTGTACCGAGACACGCCTTTGGAGCGTTTGCTCGCGTTTGTTCGGCACTCAGTACACTCTAGAGTAATTATGATGCGGACGCCTTTAGCCATAATTCTAAATAAATTTCGACTAATTTAAACACAATTTATTATCTTCTCACATTGCTCTGCACTTGGTCAAGCAATCTTCTAACTTTGATGTCGAGGGAGTAGCCGCGGCGGGTTCCGACGACGATCGTCCTGCCGATGCGATCGTGGAAAGCTTGGGGAAACCTTTCGGCGGAGGTGAGGGCAACGCTACAGTCGATCGCCAGGGGCAGCATCAGCAGCAAGACGGCGGCGTTGGTAGATGTGAGCCCACCTATACCTGCGAAGGCTAAGGCGGCGCAAAAGCCCAGCAAGGCCTCGCGCTTGCACAGTTCTTGCACTCCGGGAATCCGTTGGAATCTGGTATCGGCAATTTTCATGTCCAAGGCCCAGCGCCCGAGACTTTGACCTTGATTTTTCCTGACGATGGCTACGCGCATTATCAGCCACAGCAGGACAAAAAATATGGTTTGGACGATCGCATTATTGCCCAGAAGCAAACTGGGCAGCCAAACTGCGATTCCGTCGATGCAGAGGGCCGCGGCGCGGCGGCCGACGGATACTTTGGGAAGGAGAGGAACTAGGTCGGAACTCATAGGCAAAAAGGTCGATCGCCACTAGCTACTTTTTCATATTAAGCTCTCGATTAATCGATCGGCATCAATGGTGCGTAAACTCACATCTTGCACTATTCTCGCTGAACAGGCAAGATGCCTGTTCCACAAGAAAATCTACTCTTTGTGGAACAGGCATCTTGCCTGTTCAAAAAAGGATTATTGACAATGGTGCAATATCTCAGTAAACCAACTTCCCAGCCAACCGCTAATTATTCAAGCTGAAAATGGATTTTCGCCAATTCCCAACTGCTTTTTCGACTTTTCCACCTGTTCCCACAGTGTTTGGATCTGAGTAAATGCCTGTTCCACAGAGATTTTACCGTTAGATGTCAAGGAACTGATGTAACCCACCCGCTGAGAAAACTCTTGTAAATTCGCATTAAATACCAAATTCTCTGGCTTTATTTCACCGTAATAGCGATTTTGAGGATATAAAAAATTTGAATTTGCTACCATTGCTTTAACCTCGCATGAAAACTTGTTTCCTGAACTAATCAATAATATTATAAACGGCGATTTCCTGCTAAAGTTGTGCTGTAAGTAGCAGAAATCGTGTGACATTGGGCGAACTTTTTTGTGATGACAATTACACATAGAGATGATATTGGCACAAATCTCAGTAATTTTACGTGTACAACTTACGCAGCCAGGGTCAATAACCAGGTTTCAGCCTTAAGGCTTATAACTTCGGGTTTGGTGTCCAAACAAGGTTTTTGTTAGCCGAGGACTGAGTTATTGAAATAACTGACAAAAAAACCAAAAATGGATAATATTATTGCAGACATAAATAGTTAGACTTTTAGTAAAAAACCGCAGAATGTCTCCAAATGCGCGTGAAGCGAAGCTATCCCGTAGGGAATCCCCCCGTCCCAAACCCCGGCTGAGGCAAGTGTTAATCAGACTTGCCATCGCCGTAATTGCTGCTGTTATCACCTTCAACATTCCTCACTCCTTAATTCCCGTGTTTAAAGAATCCGTATCCGAAGCAACGCCACCGCCAGAAATCCAAAACCTGCTGGCGGGCCGACGCAAAATTGTGACAGTGGGCGACAGCATCACCGAGGCCGGGAAATACCCCGGAGGTTACGTTTGGTTGCTGCAACGCTATCTGAATGCCCTTTATCCCGATCGCAAAATTGAAATCGTCAACGCCGGAATCTCCGGTAACAAGGCGACTGATATGCAAGCGCGCTTCCAGAAAGATGCGATCGACCAAAAGCCAGATTTAGTGATGATTAATGTCGGAGTCAACGACGTTTGGCACGCTTTCTTCGACTTCCAAAACCTGCGGTTTTATCCGCAAGGCCAGTTGCCCACCGGAGTGCCACTGGCACAATATCGGGAGAAAATAACTCAAATGGTGCTGGCGGCCAAAGCCGTAGGAATTCGGGTTGTACTGCTTTCTCCTACTCCTATCGGCGAAATTCTCGACTGCCCAGAAAATCGCAGGTTGCAAGAGTATATTGTCGCGATGCGAGAAATTGCGTTGCAGAATCAGTGCTTGTTTATCGATTTGAATGCACCTTTTCGGGAAGTTATCGGCACGTATCAAAAGCACGCGGGTAAAACTCTGAATTTGTTAGCGGCAGATGGAGTTCACCCGAATCCATCGGGCTATCGAATTATGGCTTTTACTATTTTGCGAGGTTTGGGCGTACCCGCAAAGGATATTGAGAATTTGGAAGTCAAAAATTGAATTTAGTTAATTGTTGAATGTTGACTGTTGACTGTTATTTGAAAGTATCCAGGGTCAATACTCCGGACAGTTTTTGAGACCGAGGCTGAAACCCTCATTCTACCGTTAGCATTTGACCTCACTGAGAAGGCTGAAACCCGCATTCTGCCGTTAGTGATTGAAAACTGTCCGGACTATTGCAGGGTAAAAGCCCCCTGATTTATCTCTGGGCTAAATTCTTCAAATCTCAAATCTCAAATCATTCAATTGGCGGATGATACCGCTTCAACCAACAACTACCGATAATAACCAACGCCACCACAACAATAATTTCCGTCCAAAAAAACGAAAGAAAATCGCTTGCAGTTCCCACAGGTGGTACCCCCGGTTGGGCGTTGCGAATTGCGGGAAAAGCAAACAGCATCACACCAGTCCAACTCAGCATTCCCACTTCCGGCAACTTGCCCGATTTCATCACTTTTAATGCTAGCAAAAGCGCCATAATTGACAGCACCCACATAATCACAATAATCACTAAAGCAAAGAATTTCACCGGAATTGAGCGAGTTGCAGCAACATCGATATAAATAAAGATAGATGAATTCTCTTCCATCGGTTGATAACTGATGTCAAAACCGGGAACATCGGCATGGAACTTAAATTCCAGCGGCACGGGATTGAGTTCAAACGGAGCAAATTTTTTGCCAATCGAAGCCAGCGGATCGATCGAAATAGCTACTTTAGCAATGTGCTTGTCAAATGGATAGTTGTTAATTTTACCCTTGACTAAGTTAAACTTCAATGCAGGGACAATCATCGGTTTGCCTTCTTTAAAATTGATTTCCGAATTCTCTACATTTGCGCCGTTAACTGTCATTAACAAATCTTGAGCTGGGTAAGTTGGCCCTTTTTTATAGATACCTTTGAGTTCAAACTGCAACCGGGATTCTAATTCATTTTTAATGGGATCGACTCCAATTACAGTCATTTTGACCTCAACCAAGCCTTTGGGGGCTAGAGCGGTATCGGGAGACGGTCTATAAGGCTCTTGGGCATTAGCATTGTGAGAATAAATAGATAAGATAATTGCAAAAATTACGGCGAGGCTGCAAATTAAAATAAGTATTTTTTTGAGATTAAATTTGTTGACAGTTTGCATTTACTATGGATATTAGATACAGCAGGAGCCAGGAGTAAGGAGTCAGTTTTAACTTATATTTTGCACCATTTTTATGAACAGGCAAGATGCCTGTTCCACAATAATAATTATGTTTTGTGGGGTGGACATTCGGCCCGCCCCTCAAAAGATTAAGGAAGCAGTACATTTGGTGTGAAACTGCCGTGCAAACCGTAGGGAATGTGCTGTTTTAAATGCAGTCGCGCTACGGGCCCTTTGGTGATGTCGCGAGCATCGAGAATCGCTAAGGTCGATCGATGATTAGCTGCATCATACATTAAAACGAGCAGCCAGCCGTCATCCTCAGCAACAGCATCGGGACGGGTAACAAACACCGGTTCCCCGACAAAACCGCGCGGCGCCGCACTCCAAATTTGCCTTTCACCAGTCACGAAATCTATTTTGAGGATAGCTTGCAAAGGAGCATTCCCCGTGGGAGAATCAGCAGCGCCGATGTAAAGATATCGGTAAGGTTGTCCGACATTATTGGGATGCAAGGTTGGAAACTCGCAACACCGAGTTTCAATTACTTGATGCTGCACGGTTTTCTCTTGCAAATTTAACTTAAACCGCCACAATTCTCCCGCTGGAACGCTATCAAAATCAATCTCGCGAAAATCGGCATCCGCGTCTACAGTTGGAAATGAGTCGTAGCAAACTGAATCTACAAAAACTTCGCCTTCTTCTTCCCAGGCGTTGCAGTGGTGGAAGACAAAACAAGGTTCGGTTTCTAATATCTTTACCTCGTCAGTGCCGTTGCGGGGAATTAAAATTGCTTGCGTTGGCTTGTTTGGCGAAAATTGAATGCACTGCGCTGCACTCCGCAATCCTAACAAGAAAAGCAGCGGATTGAAGCTGACGGGATTTTGGAAGAATATGCAGTAATTCGGGGTAATTACCATGTCGTGAAGGAAGGCAAAACCCGGTATTGCATGGGCGTGACGCTGCAAAAGTTTGCCGCTTTCGTCGAGTTCGTAAATCGTGATGGTACTCGACAAACCGGGCTTGACGGAAAAGTTTACTAATCTGTCTGCTTTGCCATTTTTCCCTTTTTCAATTCTGGGGTGGGCGGCGAAGGCTTCACCGGGTTCCAAGATGCCGTCTAGAGTATCTAAGCCGAGTGTTTCTAGGGTGCGGGGGTCGAGTCTGTAGGGCTGTGCTGCTTCCCATAGTGCTAGCAGTTTGTCGCCCCAATAAATGATGTTGGTGTTGGCAATGTTTTTGATTTTGACATCAAAGATGTTGGCTAACCAGCCGCCCGCTTTCTGTGTGCCGAAAACGCCTCGGTGCAGGATTTGTCCGGCTTTTTGTTCGGCGAGATAGCCTTCGGTGCGGACGAATCGGTTGCGGAAATGGGCGCGGCCTTGGGAAATTGCGATCGCACAAATCATCCCGTCGCCGTCAAAGGGGTGGTGGATGCGCTGGCCGTTGACATCCAATAATCCGGGCCCGTTGCGAAAGAATGTGCCTTGCAAGCCGGCGGGGATTTCGCCTTCTATGCCGTCAATCCAGTAGTCGGATTCGTTGGGTTGGGATTCGTAGCCGCGCTGCCAGTCTGTGCGATCGTATGATAAGGTTTTGGCGGCTGTTTTAACTTGGGAATTTTTTAACTTTTGCATTGGTAGAATAAGATTTTATTGGTTTAACCGCAGAGAACGCAGAGGGCGCAGAGAGGGTGAAAGTGGGAGAGTCGGAAAATTGGAAAACACAGTTAAATTCATCCGTTACATCCCTTACACTGCTTCGTTGCCGAACATCCTTCTTTAGCTATCTGCGGTGCGGGTTTCGGGAATTGATGTCGGTACTAAGTCGGGAAAGTATTCGGGCATGAAATGCTGTCCGCCTGCTTTGGAACTGCCCAGTTCGGGTTCTAATACGGGGAGAGACTTTTGAGAGTTTGGATCGGCGCTTTCTGTACTCTCGGCGGGCAGCCAATTTAAGAACGGTAGGGGCAGAAGTGTGGACAGGTTTGTGATGATGACTAGCAGCCAGAGGTTGTCGAAATTGCGATCGGTAATTCCTAAAAAGTGGGTTAAAAGTGCACCGCCTTCGTGGGACAAAAGTCCTGCTAAATTTGTGATTGACATCAGCAGCGCAAATAAAGTTGCTTCGACGCCGGGGGGACACAAGCGGGCGGAGAGTACCAGCACCGGCATATAAGCAATTTGTCCGATTACTGTCAGGATCAGGCTGTCTCCGATGCTGAACCATCGATCGTCAATTCCTAAAGCTCGGTTGGCATGAGTTACTAATAATAAAGTAGTCATGCCCAAAGCAGTCGCAATGACCGTTGACCAGCCAAAAATTACTCGAAATGGAACTGTTTTGAGGAAGCGCTGAAACAGCCAGACGCCGGCGAGGGCGGCAATGCTGGTAACGAGGCGCACTCGGCCGAGGAATTCTGGTTGAAAGCCTAATTCGTTGGTGGTGAAAAAGAAGAAGGCGGAGTCTGAGCTTGGGGTGGCTTGCAAGAGGAAGAGAAAGGCGGTGGGCAGCCAAATTGTTTTTTGGGTAACAGCTTGCCGCAGTTGTTTTAGTTGGTTTTTGACAGTTTCAAAGTCTGTTCTTTTGTTTGTTTTTTCTTCCGCAATTAACCAAGCTGTTGCTGATACAATTAGCGGGAAAGATGCGGTGATTAAAAAGATAGTCTGGGTGCTGAAGTGTTGCAGCAGGGAACCGCTGAGGTAGGCGGTAATTAGTCCCCCGAGGGCTGAAGCACCCCAAGACAAGGATTGCAGGGAACCGGCGTCGGTAACGGATTCTTTTCTGGCCCTTTCGACTACCAGGGAGTCGGCGATTACGTCGCTGACGGCGAGGGAGAGGGAACTCAGGGCGATCGCCCCTGTAGCGGCTAGCGGTGTGTGTACAATTGTTGCAAGGCTCACCCATGCTGACATTCCCAGCAGCCCGGAGAGGACGATGTAAGGGCGTCTGCGATAGCCGAATATCGGCAAGCCGTCGGACATGAAGCCGAACACGGGTTTGATAATCCAAGGCAGGGCGACTACGCCCAGCATTGCTGAGACTTCGGCGGGACTCATGCCGAGTTCGTCTTTGAGAAAGAAGCTGACTGCTAAGCGGGCTAGTCCGAGAATGCCTTGGACGAAGTAAATCAGTAAGATGGCTATGAGTTCGGGGGTTGGCTCATTCCCAAAGAATACTTTTTCTTTGAAAGATTCTTTGAGTTTGCTGGCGCCAGAGGGGGAAAGGAGCATTTGAGCAATATTTCTTAATGAATCTCAATATTTATAACACACTCTTTAGTGGATGGGGGAACTGTCGGAGGTGGGAGGCCAGAGTGACGGGGAGCTGGCAGGTACTATAAAATTGTGATGAGATCGAATTAAAGGATTGTCGGTAGCAATGAAAGCAGAAATTAGAATTGTCTTTCTCGCAGCGGCTCGGATTTTAGGAATGGGGGTTAATTTAGCTTCAGCAATACCTGTTGCTAATCAGCAAGGTGATTATCCGGTGCCGCCTGCGAGACAGCGGGGCAACAGGCAGGTAAATTGGTTGGTTGTTGACTCCGATCCTAAAGGGTTAAATTGCCGGATGGCTCAGAGATTTCGCTCAATTTATGTAGATGGTTTGAATGCGCCTGCTGAGTTGTTTGAAAGAAATAAACACAAGGTTTCGCAGTGGCCTGTGGTGACTGTTTTTCGGCGGGGACAGCGCTTCCAAGCGGTGACGGAAAATAATGCTAATCAAATTATGATTTCTGACAATCAAGGCAAGGGTTTGCTGCCTGTTTCCACGCAAAAAGGCAATGGTTTTGTACGGGGTAACAGCCGTTTTATTAAACCGATTCGGGAAAATCCTACTACTTTGAAACCTTTAGAATAAGGCAGAATGGAAACAGGAAAAACAAACGTTAGATTATACAACTTATATGCAAACCGCGAGCAATTCTCAAACCCTGACAATCCAACTGTCTCCTGAAGACAGCGAAAGGCTTTTAGCAGAAGCGAAACGTCGTCAACTTGATGCCCACAGCCTAGCTGAGATACTGCTGCATGAAAGCTTAACTGAGCTAAAGCCTGTTGCTGGTGCCGATATTGAATCTCTGGAAAAATTGTACAGCTTCCGGGGAAAAACAGAAATATTACAGTTTCTGGAAAAACATCATTTTTTGATGCCCGTATTGCTGGAAGCACCAGACAAAATTTTCAATTACTTCCCCGGTAAAAAGTTGTGCCTTGAAGTTGAGGCAGGCTCTGAATTTATTAACTCCGCGCAGCTATTTCTGGATATTATTATTGATGGTGATGCCGATGAAATCATAGACGAGGCACTTGACAAAGAAGAAAAATTGTCAGAGGATTGGTATTTAACTCTGCCGTATGAGGTGCGGAGATTTTTTAGTTGTGGCGTGCGCTAATAATGACTTTTGACTGGTCGCAGTACCTGAATCTAGCCAAAGAATTTCTCGGTCAACCGACTCCTCCTGCAAATCAAGAAGCAAAAATGCGATCGGCTATTAGTCGGGCATATTATGCAGCTTTTATCAGTGCTAGAAATTACTTGCAGGAAACAGAAGGGCATTCTATTCCGAAAACGGCAGATGCTCACAAGTATGTTGTGCAGCAGTTCAAACAGAGTTCTGAGGCCGCTCGTCAAAATATAGGCAGGAACTTGGAAAAGTTGAGAAGGGAGCGAAACGAAGCAGATTATAACAATAGTGTACCCGAACTGTTCAAGATTAGCAAAATAGCGGTCAAGCGAGCGCAGCGGGTAATCTCTCAGTTAAGCAACCTATAAACAGTAAACTTTTAAGACTGATCGAGTCACTGTTCCGACAATTATTTTCTTAATTTCAGCGGGTGGGAAATTGGGATTAGCCTACTTCGTTTACCCTCTAAAATTGATAGGTAATGTGGGCAAGATGTTCTTGTTTTATTTAGGACTGTTTTATGATTATCGATCCTGAAAATGTGCCGGAAATTACGGGTTCCAAGTACCCTCAGCAATTCCAATTTGCTGTGGCGGGGAGAGTTAAAAAACGGTTGGGCGATGCTGCCGGATTGCAGAATTTTGGGGTAAATTTGGTGAGACTTGCACCGGGAAGTTGTTCTGCTCTGCGGCACTGGCATACCCGTCAAGATGAGTTAATCTATGTTCTGGAAGGGGAAGTTACTCTGATTGCAAATTCGGGAGAGCAAGTGCTTAAACCGGGTATGGCAGCGGGTTTTCCGGCGGGGGATGCTGACGGGCATCATTTAGTCAACCGCTCGAATGCTGATGTTGTTTATCTGGAAATTGGCGATCGCACTTCTGGTGATTCAGCCAATTATCCCGATGACGATTTAGTTGCCAAAGCTAGCGACAATGGTTGGATTTTTACGCACAAAAACGGCGAAATTTATGAAGACTAAAAAATTATGAGTCAAGTCAATCTTTGGACTTCGGCGGAACACGCTTTGTGGTATCTTGCTAAAGCTGATGGAATTCCTCACCGCACAGAAGGTGAAGCGGTTTTATTGGAGGAAGTGCCGAAAACTGTTAAGCGAATTCTGGATGTGGGTACGGGAGACGGGCGGTTGCTGGGTCTGCTTAAGTGCGATCGACCAAATGTTGAATGTGTGGCGATCGACTTTTCGCCGACAATGCTGGAAAAAGCCAGAATTCGCTTTGCTGATGACCAGAATGTCACGGTAATCGAGCACAATTTTGATGAATCGCTACCGGATTTGGGCAAGTTTGATGCGGTTGTTTCTAGTTTTGCGATTCATCATGTAGCAGACGATCGCAAACGTTCGCTTTACACCGAGATTTTCGAGCTTTTGGAACCAGGAGGCATTTTTTGCAACTTGGAACACGTAGCGTCGCCAACTCCGGCTTTACATGATAAATTTCGAGAGGCGCTGGGTATTAGCGATTCACCCGACGATCCGTCTAATAAATTGCTCGATATGGAAACGCAACTGCGCTGGTTTAGAGAAATTGGTTTTGGTGAGGTAGACTGTTATTGGAAGTGGCGGGAACTCGCTTTATTAGTTGGGGTGAAACCTGTTTAGCTGCGGGGAAGGACTGCATTGTCGTGTCCTTTTGAAATTGGAAATAGTCACAATTAGTAAGGTGCGTCAAATTTTTAAACCCTCAATAATCGTTCTAGAAATTCACCTGACGCACCCTACAGCCCCAGTTATAGGGCTGTTTTAAGAGTTATTAACCAAACGATCGAATTAACAATAAACAAAAAGGTATAAAAAATATAGATTGATGGAGCGCACATAGCTCTCCATAAAGAAGGCATTTTAAGTGTTTTTAACCAACCGAGCGGGTAAATGAGGCCTTCCGGTATAGAACGGGTATTAAAAGTTTCATCTAAGGCGCTTTCATTATTCAAGAATTGGGTAACTGCATTGAGTCTTTGCATATAATAAAATTGCACCTTCCAGTAGGTAGCTTCTAAAAACCAGAAACCAAAAATTATAACGTATCCCAGTGGAACCAACCCATCTATTTTGCTTGTAAAAAACCAACCAATCAACGCTACCCAAATGGTAATTGCCGTAGTTTTTAATTGCATCAGAATTGTTGTGAAGTTAGCTATTTTTTTCTCTAGTTCCTCTGCTCCTTTTTGCAGCATTGCTAGCTGAAATTCAAATCGATCCATGTTTTATTCCGCGAACGTTTATATTAAAGTTATCCAAAAAATTATAATCTTTCTTTCTTTCTTTCTTTCTTTCTTTCTTTCGGTGTCGTTAAAAGACCTCTTGCAAAAATCCTTTTAATCAAATTCTGGAACGGGATCTCCGGCCCATTCCACAAGAAAAAAAAATTTTGTGGGATGGGCCGGAGAGCCCGTCCTAGTTATTTTTGCAAGAGGTCTAAAGAACTTCGCCTGACGCACCCTACAAGTCGATTTTAGATTATATAGTAAGGTGCGTCAGCTCCCGAAATTCCCGATCGCCGTTAGAGAACTTCGCCTGACGCACCCTACAAGTCGATTGTTGTGTGACAGTTGCGTCCAAGACTATTAAAGTCACGCACCTTACTGAATTAAATTAAATCCGGTACATCAGGTTTGATTCGGCGCTCGTACCAGTTCATTAACGGCGTAGAGCTAATGCCGTGCAGAATCACAGAAATCACGATTGTTGTAAAGGTAATCCAGGCAATTTTTTCGGCGGTTTCGCCTTTTAAACCGTGACCGAAAGCATAGGTAAGATAATAGATAGAACCGACGCCCCGAATGCCGAACCAACCGCACAGCCAGCGGCTGGCTGGATGCAAAGGACTGCCGATCGTACTTATCCAAGCTCCCACAGGCCGGATTAAAAAAATCAACAATCCAGCTACTAAGAGGGAGTATCCTCCATATGCGAATATAGGTTCTAGGCGCAAAAGCGAACCTAATAGTAAAATAGTTCCTACTTCCATTAACTTTTCGATGCGCTCGGTAAAGTGCAGTTGGGAAAGCGGTTTTTCTGGGTTGCGGTAACTCCGCTGCACCACAATTCCTGCTACAAAAACTGCGAGAAATCCGTAGCCGTTGACTACTTCTGTGAGCGAATAGGTGAGCAGAATTGTGCTGAGAGCAATGAAATCTTCCATTAGTTCGTCGGCGGGTCGGTAGCGTTGGAGTTGTCGATCGATCCAGGTGACGGCTTTAGCTACTAAAATTCCCATAACGATACCTGCGGCGATCGCCCAAATCAAGTCAACTGCCGCCCACTGCGAAAACCAGTTCGGCAAGTTGGGATCTTTTAGCGCATAAAGGCCGAAGTAAACAAAGGGAAAAGCTAAAGCATCGTTCAAACCGCCTTCCGATGTTAAACCAAAGCGCAATTCATCGCGATCGTCTATATGTGCTAACTGAACTTCTGAGGCTAAAACTGGATCTGTGGGAGCGAGAATTGCTCCCAATAAAATCGCCGGGCCCCAATCTAATTTCACAAACCAATGACCGACTGCGGCCACAGCAAAAATAGAAATAGGCATTAAAAAACCGATCAGCCGCGCTGTGGAATTCCAGGCCCAAAATTGCAGCGGGCGATTCATTTTTAAGCCGCAACTGAACAGTGAAACAATAACTACAAATTCTGTAAGTCTTTCTAAAAATTGAGCTTCGGGGCGCAATTCTATCAGCTTGGAGCCGTAGGGCCCCAATCCGATACCGACAACTAGATAAATTAAGGCATAAGATACAGGGAATCGCGAAATCCATCCGGAACCCAAGGTAACGGTAAGCAGGAGGATGCCAATAGCTAGCAAGTCGAGAATGTAAATATCCACCATAGCGATCGCACTTTTAACCAGGTTTAACAAGTGCGATTTTGACATATAAAAGCTTCGGGCGCATCCACCGCCCGCTAGATTCAGCTCTCATCCAAAAGTTGCAGTTTTTATGCTAAATGACTATACCTCTTGCAAAAATCCTTTTAATCAAATTCTGGAACGGGCTCTCCGGCCCATTCCACAAGAAAAAAAATTTTGTGGGATGGGCCGGAGAGCCCGTCCTAGTTATTTTTGCAAGAGGTCTACTGACAACTAACAACTAACAACTGACAACTGACAACTAACAACTAACAACTAACAACTGACAACTGACAACTAACAACTAACAACTGACAACTAACAACTGACTACTGACTTTTTTCAGTAGAGATGATGTGCAAATCTACGTGTTTGAGCGATCGCACTAAATGTTGAGTCAAAGAACCGCGCAGCAGCAATGTCCAGCGGGATTGCTGGCTTTCGCCGATCACAATTTGAGTAATCCGATACTGTTTCGCTACGTCCGAAATCGCTTTGGCTATTTTTGTGCCGTTTACCCGCAAAAAATGCCCGTTAAATTCTTTACATAATTTCTCACAAGTTTCAACGTGCAAGCTTTCTACTTTTGTCAAAAATCGGTCTGGATCGTGGACAAACACAGCATAAAACGGGGCATTCATGTAGCTAGCAATCCTCGCGCCCCGCCGCAGCAGTTGCAAGGAATTGGGATAAGTAGAGACGCATACTAAAACTCGTTCGTGAATGTTGCAAACTTGACCTTTGAAAGTTGCTGCGTCGTCTTCCACACTGTCTGCGACTTCTCGCAGGGCGAGTTCTCGCAAAGCAATTAAATGACGGCGCTGAAAAAAGTTTTTTAATGATTGTTCAATTTTTTCGGGAGCATAAATTTTGCCTTCTAGCAACCGTTCTTCTAAAGTTTCCGGCGTGACATCGACAACGAGTATTTCGTCAGCAGCTTCGAGGACGCTATCGGGCACTCGCTCTCGCACGACAACTCCGGTAATTCGAGCTACTAAATCGTTGAGACTTTCTATGTGCTGAATGTTGAGCGTGGAAAAAACATCAATTCCCGCATTGAGAATTTCTTCGACATCTTGATATCGTTTTTCTCGCAGAGAACCGGGAATATTTGTATGAGCAAGTTCGTCTACTAATGCTAGTTGAGGACGGCGTTCGATAACGGCCTCTGCATCCATTTCTGCGAGCATTTTTTCGCCGCGCAGCATTTGTTTGCGCGGCACTATTTCCAGTCCTTGGGCTTTAGCTGCTGTCTCTTTCCGCCCGTGGGTTTCTAACAGTCCGATTGCCACGTCAATACCTTCAGATTTTAGCCTGTGCCCTTCTTCTAGCATTCGGAAAGTTTTGCCGACACCGGGGGCCATGCCGATAAATATTTTGTGCTTTCCCCGGCGGGGGGTGCGATCGTAAGTGCGGTTCGGTTGTGGGTAAACCGCGTCTGGATGGTTTGGAAGTTCGCTAGAGTGAATCATAGCAGTTGGCAGTTGGCAGTTGGCAGTTGGCAGTTGGCAGTTGGCAGTTGGCAGTTGGCAGTTGGCAGTTGACAGTTGACAGTTGACAGTTGACAGTTGACAGTTGCTACAACTGACTAATGACTAATGACTAATGACTGATGACTAATGACTGATGACTGATGACTGATGACTAATGACTCTAAACTATGGTAAACCGTCGAGAGCCAAATTCAGTTTGAGGACGTTAACTCCCGGTTCGCCGAAAAGGCCGATAAATCTGCCATCTGTATTTTTGGCTACCAACATTTCTACTTGATTGGCATTGAGCGATCGCACTGTTGCTATCCGCTGAATTTGCGATCGAGCAGCCTCTTCGCTAATGTGCGGATCGAGGCTAGAACCAGAAGTATAGACTAAATCCGCAGTCGGTTTGATGCCAGCTTTGTTGAGGCGGTCTAATTCAACTTGCACCCCCTGAAAACCATCTTTCTCATTACCTCGCTTCAGCAGATCCGAGTTGCTGGGAGCCAGGTTGCTAGCCCCCGAAACGCCTGTTCTCTGACTTAAGTTATCTGCCTTTGTCGGGTCGTAATCTGCGGTCGCAAAGCTGCTGTAATTTGTGGTGCTGGGGCGGCTCCAAAAATATTTATCCGAGCTGAAGGGTTGACCGATTAACGAGGAACCGACTACAACTCCCTGCTTAGTAATTAAGCTGCCGTTTGCCTGCGAATTGAAAGCAACTTGACCGATTACTAGCATTACCAACGGGTAAATAATGGCTGTAAGACCCCACAGCACTAAAGTAACGCGAATTGCTCTAATTAATTCTCTCATAAATGACCTCAAAAGAAGGAAGTTCGGCAACGGATTGTGTAACGGATGTAACGGATGTCGAAGCCCAGAAACCGGGTTTTTGGTAAAAACATAGAAACCGGGTTTTTGGGAAATATTTGGTTTTAGTCCGCAGGTTTGGTAAAAAACCCGGTTTCTTAGAGTCAGTGTGCCTTACAGGCTAGACCTAAAATCTTTCTGGTTGAAAAATTACGACAAACAAATAAGCTGCGAGTCCGACAATTACTAAACCCAAGAGACTTAAACCCCAGGCAGCTTTTTTAGTCAAACCTTCATCCGCAGCGGCATAAACTGCGGGTGCAATTATCAAGTTAAAACACATTACCAGAAATAGCTGCACCGGGATTGGGTGGCGTTGCCAAAGCATTTGTGCTAACTCAATTGTTTCTTGGAAATCTCTTGGCAAAACATCATTCAGCAAATCATTCCGTTTCATAATTTCTCCGGTTTTGGTTACTATAAAGTCGAGGCAGAGCCTCTAAATCTGCGTTTCCAGGCACAGCCTGGGAACGAGTTATTTTTTTTTCTTCACATCGCTCCTCGGACTTCTATCCGTTACATCCGCTACAAAATCCGCTGCCGAACTTCTTTATGCTAACCCAACGGCGGCAATGAAAACATCAATTATTTTGATGGCAATAAACGGCGCAACTGCTCCGCCCAATCCGTAGATTAAAATGTTACGTTGCAATAGTTGATTGGCGCTCAACGGTCGAAATTTTACCCCGGTTAATGCTAGGGGAATCAAAGCCGGAATAATTAAAGCATTGTAAACTAATGCCGACAAAACCGCAGATTGACCGCTGGCCAAACCCATGATATTTAAAGCACCAACCGGGGCAAACATTGCCGGAATAATTGCAAAATATTTAGCAATGTCGTTGGCTAGCGAAAATGTAGTCAGCGCACCGCGAGTAATCAGCAATTGTTTGCCGATAGTCACTAAATCAATTAACTTTGTAGGGTCAGAATCCAAGTCTACCATGTTCGCAGCTTCCTTGGCCGCTTGCGTTCCCGAATTCATTGCCAAGCCTACATTTGCCTGGGCTAGTGCGGGCGCGTCGTTGGTTCCGTCCCCCGTCATTGCTACTAATTTGCCCTCGGCTTGTTGCTTGCGAATTACTTCAATTTTGTCCTCGGGAGTTGCTTCGGCAATGAAGTCGTCAACGCCTGCTTCGTCAGCAATTACTGATGCGGTAATCCGGTTATCTCCGGTGAGCATAATTGTGCGGATGCCCATTTTTCGGAGTTGGTCAAACCGATCGCGAATTCCCGGTTTAATAATATCTTTCAAATAGATAATGCCGTAGGTGTCGTTGCCTTGACAAACTCCCAACGGTGTCCCTCCCAGCCGGGAAACTCGCTCGTAAGCTTCATCGAGATCGGGGCCGAAATTGCCGCCGCGCGATCGCACAAAACCCTTCACCGCCTCCACCGCACCCTTCCGAAGCTCTGTACCATCGGGCAAATCCGTGCCAGACATCCGCGTTTTTGCTGAAAAGTCCAGCCCCGTTGCCTTGGCGCGATCGAATTTTGCTGTAGCGCCCAATTTTTCCGCCAAACGGACGATCGACTTTCCCTCTGGAGTATCGTCAAACACGCTCGCAGTCAGTGCTACCTGCGCCACCTCCTCCAGCGAGTGGCCGTTTACCGGAATGAACTCCTCCGCCAAGCGGTTGCCCAGCGTGATCGTCCCCGTTTTGTCCAAAATCAGCGTATTCACGTCGCCGCAAGCCTCCACGGCGCGTCCAGAGGTCGCTATGACGTTAAATTGAGCCACGCGATCCATCCCCGCAATGCCGATCGCGCTCAGCAAACCGCCGATCGTCGTCGGAATCAGCGCCACCAGCAGCGAAATCAGCGTCACCACGCCCACAGGGGTTTTCACGTAATTGCCCACGGGCGGAATCGTCGAAACCACAATCAAAAACACCAGAGTCAGCACCGCCAGCAGCACCGTCAGCGCGATCTCGTTCGGCGTTTTCGAGCGTTCTGCGCCCTCTACCAGCGCGATCATCCTGTCCAAAAACCCCTTGCCCGGGTCGGCCATCACCCGCAGCGTCAGTTCGTCAGAAAGGATGCGCGTACCGCCGGTAACGGAACTGGCGATGTCCGAACCCGGTTCCTTGAGTACGGGCGCGGATTCCCCGGTGATCGCAGATTCGTCCACCGACGCGACGCCTGCGATCACTTCGCCGTCAGCGGGAATGACATCGCCTGCGATCACTTTAATTTGGTCGCCCCGTCTCAGGGATGTGGAACTTACTTCTTGAATTGAACCGTCTGGTAGGAGTTTGCGGGCTGTTGTGTCGGCTTTGGTCGATCGCAGTGCGTCTGCTTGCGCTTTCCCCCGCCCTTCTGCCACAGCTTCAGCAAAATTAGCAAATACCAAAGTGAAGAACAAAATTAACGTGACTAAACCGTTGAAAACTACCTGATTCTTGCCGGGAACCGGGCCGAACAGCGTCGGATCGATCGTCAACAGTGCAGTAACAATTGTGCCTGCCCACACCACAAACATCACCGGATTTTTCAGCATCACCCGAGGATCTAGTTTGACAAAAGCTTGTTTGAAAGCTCTTTGGTAAAGACCTTTTGTATTTGCTTTTGGCGTGTGTCGGCGGGACTCGCGAGAGCCCCCACGGCGTTTTTTTGGGGAATCGGGGGTAACCATTTTGGTGATTTTTGATTTGGAATTTTCGATTTTTGATTTTGGATTGGGTATTGGGGATTGTGGCTTTTTCCATCAGATTCAGATCCCCCCCAGCCCCCCTTAAAAAGGGGGGAGCATGACCGTCAAAGTCCCCCTTCTTAAGGGGGATTTAGGGGGATCGAAGGTGTCGCTAAAGGTGAAGGACTTATGTCTGCTGGTACATTTATTGTTAGCGGTTCCAACTTAGCGCTGCTAATTTCAAATCCTTCTGCAATTGGCCCTAAAGCTAGAACAGGGAAAAATGTCAGCGCGCCCAGAATTATAATTACTCCTGCGGTGACGCTGGTAAACAAAACTGAATCTGTTCTCAGAGTACCTGTTGTTTCTGGTACCGGTTGTTTGTTCGTCATGCTGTCAGCTAAAAGCAGCAGGGCAACAATCGGAACGTAGCGTCCCAACAGCAGGCTGAAACAGGCGCTTAAATTCCACCAAAGTCCAGTAGATGCCGGTTGAGAGTCTGCCAATCCTTCAAAACCTGAACCGTTGTTGGCAGCAGCCGAAGCGTATTCGTAAATCACCTGCGAAATGCCGTGAAATCCGGGATTGCTGATGCCGCTCAAAGCATCGGGAAATGCGAGGGTAATGGCACCGGGAATTAAAACTGCGATCGGGTGAATTAACAAAACAACGCTAGCTAAAACAATTTCCCGTTTCTCAATTTTTCGTCCTAAAAATTCTGGCGTTCTTCCCACCATCAATCCTGTGAGAAATACGCTCAAAATCGAGTAAATAAATAAGTAAGCAGTTCCCGTTCCCTGTCCGCCCCAAACGATTTGCAGAAACAAATTAAACAAAGTAGCAAAACCACCGGGAGGCATTAAAGAATCGTGCATTCCGTTGACCGCACCGCACATTGTACCAGTCGTAGTCACGGCCCAGAGTACAGTCTCGGCCCAGCCAAATCGAACTTCTTTTCCTTCTAAATTTGGCTGCATAGAACCCAGCCAATTATTAATTTGAGGATTGCCTTGGAACTCGCCAACTGCTGCAATGCCAATCAAGACAATGTAAATGGCAAAAACCATCCAAAAAATCAGCCAGCCTTGTTTTTTGTTATTGGCAAATCTGCCGTAGGTGTGAATCAGAGCTGCCGGAATTGAAACCATTGCTATTGTTTCCAGCAGGTTAGTAAAAGGGTTGGGATTTTCAAAGGGGTGGGCCGAGTTAATGGCAAAAAATCCGCCGCCGTTTTCTCCGAGTTGTTTGATGCTTTCAAAGTGAGCTACTGGGCCGCGAGCTATTACTTGAGTGCTGCCTTCTAAAGTAGTGGCAACTGCGGGCCCGGCTAGGGTTTCTGGTACGCCACCAATTAGTAGAAGCAAGCCAATTATTAAAGAAAGGGGCAGCAGGATGCGGGTAATTGATTGAATTAAATCAATGTAAAAATTGCCCAGCGGGCGGCCTGTAAGTCCCCGGATAAAGGCAATGCCTACTGCTAAACCCGTGGCGGATGAGGTAAACATTAAAAAACCCAGAGTTAACTGAGATAGATAACTGAATGTTGTCTCGCCGGAGTAATGCTGTTGGTCGGTATTTGTGAGGAATGAAATAGTTGTGTGCAGCGCAGTATCCCAGGTGGGTACGCTTAAGCTGGTGGGATTTAAAGGCAGCACTCCTTGAAGCATGAAAATTAGAAAAACAAATATGCCCATTGCTACATTGCTGTATAATAGCGATCGGGCATACTGCCAGCCTGTCATGGAATCTACAAACCGGATGTTGCTGGCTTTATAGATGAGTTGTTCTACAGGTTTAATAGCGGGATCGAGAATGGTTCGTTCTCCCATGTAGACCCGCGCCATGTAATTACCAAAGGAAGGTGATATCGCTACTATAATGATTAGCGTTAATGCGATTTGAATTAATCCTTGCAGCATAACTGAACCAAAAAGTCCTCGTTGGATAAATACTTTTCACATCTGGGGAAAGGGCTTCTAAAAGAAGTCCACAAAACCGGGTGAGTTTTCTTCAAAATAACATATAGTTCGGGGGCGATCGCCGAATTCAATGCTACTGCTAAGATGCAATCTTCCCAGGATATCGCCGGGTTTTCGCTGGCTAGAATTACTTGTCCTTCTCTTGCTAACCCCAAGCACTGACAGCTACTGGGCAATTGTATGGCATTTAATGCCATGCCGCAATAACTGCTGTTGAATTGGATGGCAACTTGGATAAGTTTTGGTTCTGCAAAGCTCATATAGCCGAAGGAAGAAGGAAGAAGGAAGAAGGAAGAAGGAAGAAGGAAGGAGCCGATGTAATCGGGCAATTTCCCGCAATGATTTCAGCAATTAATAACGTCCGGTGGAACATTGGAGGTCGCTATATATGACTGACACTAGCCACAAAGTGCGGTTTACTCTTACTAATTACTATACTCAAGGCTATTATTTTTGATAATTAGCCTTGAGGTATAAGTTAATGTTTACAATTTATATTGGGCTGTCCTATATTTTTAGTAATAGACAAATGTTTAGATATTGTTCGGAATCTATATTTGCAGATATAGATGCTATCTAAACGCTATTTTTTTTCGCTACAGTCACAAGAGACGAGATATTTTGAAGAAAGGTAGAAGGCAGAGACTTGAGTGTAAATATAAAATTTAAAATGGATTAATTGAGGATGTTTAAAAGCTTATTGAAAATCCAAAAAAATCTGGTAATTCAAGAGAAGTATTGGCGAGGGCGGTGGTCGATCGCACTTTTATTCGCGATCGTTGCACTGCTGGAATTTACTACGCCGTCGGAGTATCTATTTGGGTATTTGTACATAGGGCCGATTTTACTGGCAAATTCGCGCTTGAGTCGGTTGGGTAAGTTGCAAATTACGCTGGTAGCGGCAGCTTTGACGCTGTTAAATTTGTTTGTTCCTCCCGGAGAAACGATCGCCCTAGCAACTGTAGCAAATAGATCGATCGCAGTCATGGCTTTAGGGGTGACGGGATATTTGAGCGATCGCAACCAGCAGTACCAAGAGGCGATCGCCCAAACCAAAGCTCAATTGCAGTCGCAGCAGCAGTTAGCTAGCATCCGAGAAGATTTTGTCTCTACTTTGAGTCACGATTTGAAAACGCCAATGCTGGGGGCGATCGAAACTATTAAAGCTTTTGGGCAGGCCAAATTTGGGAATGTCACCGCCAGTCAGCAAAAAGTTCTCGAAACAATGGCGCGATCGCACAAAATGTCACTACAATTAGTAGAAACGCTGCTAGATGTTTACCGCAACGATGCCGAAGGTTTAAAACTGCAACTTGCTCCCGTAAATTTAGTAGCTTTGGCAGAAGAAGTAATTGCAACACTCATCCATTTATCGGCGGCGCGCCGAGTTTACATTAGTATGAGTTACGGAGAGTCAGATTTCCGCCGCTCTTTGTGGGTAAATGGCGATGCGGTGCAACTTCAGCGCGTTTTTGTTAATTTGCTAACAAACGGTATCAACCATTCTCCTCGGGGCGGTAAAGTAGAAATTGTTATGGAATCTTATTCGAGTTATCAAGCTGTGAAAGTGCTAGATAGTGGCTTGGGAATTACAGCAGACGAACTGCCCTGCTTGTTTGAACGTTTTTATCAAGGAAATGGCGATCGGCAAGCCAAAGGTTCGGGATTGGGGCTATACCTATCTCGCCAAATTATTGACGCCCACGGCGGTATAATTTGGGCTGAAAACAAATTGCCACACGGCGCTTTGTTTGGATTCCGACTCCCTGCTATCCCAGAGAAATGAAACCAGCACATCCATTGCGAATTCTCCTAGTTGAAGACGACGAATTGTTTCGGCTGGGGCTGCAAACGCGGTTGCAGCAAGAAAGTTGCTTGCAAATAATTGCCGAAGCGGAAGATGGCGAAACAGCAGTAGAATTGACTCAGCAACACTTACCCGATGTGGTGGTTCTCGATGTCGGTTTGCCGGGAATTGGCGGCATTGAAGCGTGCCGCCAAATTAAACAGCGACATCCAGCAATTCCGGTTTTGATTTTAACATCTCATTCTCAAAAATCCTTAATTGAAAGATTGATTGCCGCAGGTGCTCAGGGCTATTGTCTCAAGGGAATTGCGGCGGAAAATTTGGTGTTGGCAATTCGATCGGTAGCGGCGGGCGCTTCTTGGTGGGACAAGGGGGCGACTGCGGAAATTCGGGAGGTTTTTGCTAATCCTGAACCTGTTAAAGTTGGATCGAAATCAGAAAATTTAGACAATCCGCTGACGAAGCGGGAACAGGAAATCTTAGCTTTAGTTGCGGGAGGAAAAAGCAATCAGGAAATTGCTCAAATATTGTACATTGCTCCCGGTACGGTGCGGGTTCACGTTCACGCGATTTTGCAAAAGTTAGAAGTGCGCGATCGCACTCAAGCTGCTGTACTCGCTATTCAGAAAGGATTGGTTGCTGAAGAACTTTTGGCGATCGAACCTTGATAGGGCGGGTTTTGTACCTGAATTATCGGTTTTTTCAAGGAATTATTGGCTCGATCCGCCCCTATAAAGATGCCTCTGTTGCAGGTTTACGGAAAATTAGTCTCATTCGTCTTTAATTTTAATTTTACTCATGACATTTAATGTGTGAGTTTGCTAATTTTTATATATCTTAATTTTTCTACGGTCATCTAAGCAGAGATGTATTGTGCCAAATGTTAGCAGTTCAGTTGTGAGTGCGATCGCCTTTCTCGACTCTGCCCTTCCCGATCGCCAAACTCTCCGCAACGGTATTGCAATGCGGACAGAAGTAATTATCCTCGATGCGGCGCGGGATGGAGTAGCACAAATCACGACCGCGCTAGCGAGTCGCAGCAATATCAAAAGCATTCATATTATCTCCCACGGCCGCGCCGCGAGTTTGCAGCTAGGGGCGATCGATCTAAACTTGACAAATTTAAAAACTTATGCTAAGCAATTGCAGCGTTGGTCGCGATCGCTGGCAGAGAGTGCAGAGATTTTGCTGCACCGGAATTGATATCAAATCACTTTTTTGCGTCCAAGAGTGCGATCGACAATAATACAAGCTTTTGCTTGACACTGCTAAGCTGTCAAGATATTATTTTCGTACTAATTTTTACCGGAATTAGGCAATAATACTGAAACACTACTGACAGTATAATTACGCAAATTAAATTATAGTGTTTGTAAAAAAGTGACAGTAGTTGACTAAAAACACATAATCATCTCAAATTTAGGTGCATCTAGATGGGACAGATAATTATTAACGAATTCCGGCGCAATGGGCAATTCCAGGGGAATGAGTATGTGGAACTGCTGTTGACCGAAGATATAACAACAGCTCAACTTCAAAGTTTTTTTGTAGGCGATTCAAGCGGTGCAACAGCACAGAAATTTTCGGCTTATCAGTTCAGGAACATGGCGAGTATTGCTCCTGTCTTCAAGGCAGGAACAATAATTGCGATCGGCGGTTCAGGGGTCATTCCTAGTAATGATATTACCTACAACCCAGTTGCCGGCGGAAATGATGCTGATTGGAACATTCAATTGCTGATAAATAACGGTGCTGGCGGTACTTATCTCAATAATGTCTTAGTCGGAACTAACGCTTTTGGCGGAGATTTTGCAGCCTCAGATATAGTTTGGGTAGATACTAGCAGTGCGGGAATTACTTCTGTTGATTCTATCGCGTGGCCGACGACTGGATTAGGAGTATTTGGCAGTGCAGCTAAGGTGCAAGTTCCAGTACCAAGCAACGGGAGTAATGTCGAGTTTTCGAGCGATATTGGCGGCATCAACAGAACTGCTAGTTATACTTTAAATAGTCCCGGCTCCTTGGGTTTGCCCAACAGCGGAATTAACACTATTTATATTAACAGCCTCCGCAATCGGCAGACTAACATTGCTCCGACTTTGGCAACTCCTAATGTTAATAGTCCGATCGCAATTAATGAAGATACACCCAGCGCAGCTAACACAGGCTTTAGTATTTTTAACATCACTAGCGAGTTAGGCGGTGACGCTAATGGCGATCCTTTGGGTGTCGCAGTCACCGCCGCGGACAATACTAACGGTAACTGGCAATTTTCAACTGACGGCAATACTTGGACAAATTTCGGCACAGTGTCGGAAAGTTTAGCAACCGTACTCGGCCCTACTGCTCTTTATAATGGCTTACTTGGTAACACTCCCACTGCTCAAAATTGGCTATCTTTGACTAACTTAAATCTTGCTTCTCCTACCACTACAGCTTCCGAATTTTTTAACGGTAATGGAGTTAATTTAAACAGCACTGCTGCCAATAGCATTTATGCTGGCTATACAAATAATCCTTTAAATCCGTCATTTCCCCCGCTCGATCGCAATTCGGGCTTTAGCTTGTCTTTTAATCTCCAAATTATATCCGAATCCCGCACTAATCAAAATCGAGCAGGTTTTAGCATTGTGGCCGTTACTAGCGATCGCAAAGCCATTGAAATCGGTTTCCAGCAGCTATCTGCAACTTCCGGCAATATCTTTGCACAAGGCGACGGCATTACTCCCAACCCGGGCGGACAAACTAATAGCTTATTTGTTGCTGGGGAAAATGTTGCTTACAACACTAATATTGCTACTAACTACACTCTGAGAGTTCAAGGCGACAATTACTTTCTTTCAGATGGCAGCGATATTATACTAACAGGGCCGCTGCGAGATTATTCTGGATTTAGTGGCGCGATCGATCCTTACGAAACTCCTAACTTTCTATTTCTCGGTGACGACACAACCTCAGCCCAAGCTAATATCAACCTGACGCGGGTTTCCCTGCAAACGCCAGCGAGAGTCCGCTTTGTCCCCAACCCAGACTATTACAGTAACCCTGGAAGCGAACCGACAATTACCTTTCGGGCATGGGATGGAACTAACGGAGTCGCTAGCGGTACTGCGGGCGTCAATGCTTCAGTTACGGGCGGAACAACGCCGTTTAGCACTAATACGATAACATCGGCGATCGCAGTTAATCCAGTCAACGATGCACCCTCCTTTGTCAAAGGGGCCGATCGCACTCTCAGCAGCAATTCGGGGGCACAAACCATCCCCGGATGGGCGACGGCGATTTCTCCAGGCCCGGCCAACGAATCGGGACAAACTGTGGCTTTCCAAGTAGTCGGGAATGACAATGCTGCTTTGTTTAGCGTACAACCTGCGATCGACTCTTTGGGACAACTGACTTTTACGCCCGCAACAGGTGCGATCGGCAGTGCTAATATCACTCTAAACCTCAGAGATAATGGCGGTATAGATAACGGCGGTGTCGATACTTCCGCCAACCAAACTTTCATTATCAACCTCACCAATCCAGGCACATTTAACTTCAGTAGCGCCAACTACAGCGTTAATGAAAACGGTAGTTTTGCCACAATTACCGTTACTCGCACAGATGCTAATGTGGCTGCTGCTGTCAGTTACAGCACAAGTAACGGCACTGCTAATGCTGGTAGTGACTATAACCAGACATCGGGAACATTAAATTTTGGCATTGGCGAAACAGCTCAAGTTTTCACTATTCCAATTGTTGAGGATTCGGGAATAGAAGAGGATGAAACTGTTAATTTAAGTCTGAATAATCCCACTAACGGAGCCAATTTGGGAGCAATTCCTAGTGCGGTTTTGACTATTGTAGACACAACTCCTACACCGACGCCAATTGC
The DNA here is from genome assembly GCF_036702825.1 of Microcoleus sp. A003_D6. Taxonomy (NCBI): domain Bacteria; kingdom Bacillati; phylum Cyanobacteriota; class Cyanophyceae; order Oscillatoriales; family Microcoleaceae; genus Microcoleus; species Microcoleus sp. A003_D6. The sequence continues at coordinate 31,974 of NZ_JAUBWA010000080.1, forward strand.
GACACCGACGCCTGCGGAAACTCCCACTCCAATTGCGACGCCAATTGTGACTCCGACGCCTGCGGAAACTCCCACTCCAATTGCGACGCCAATTGTGACTCCGACGCCTGCGGAAACTCCCACTTCAACTCCGACGCCTGCGGAAACTCCCACTTCAAATCCGACGCCTGCGGAAACTCCCACTCAAAATCCGACGCCTGCGGAAACTCCCACTCCAATTTCGACGACAATTCCAAATCCGACGCCTGCGGAAACTCCCCCTCCAATTCCGACGACAATTCCAACTCCGACGCCAATTCCGACAGCGACTCCGACGCCTGCGGAAACTCTAATTCCGACACCGACTCCGACGCCTGCTTCAACTCCAATTCCGACTCCGACACCTGCTTCAACTCCAATTCCGACACCAATTTCGACGCCAATTCCGACGCCAATTCCTACTGCGGAAATTCCAACTCCTACACCAACTCCGACGCCAACTCCGATAGTTACGGAAACTCTAATTCCGACGCCAATTCCGACTGCGGAAACTCCAATTTCGACGCAGACACCAACGCCTGCGGAAACTCCAATTCCGACGCCTGCGGAAACTCCAATTTCGACGCAGACGCCGGGAGAAACGCCGATCGCCAATCAGAATTCGATCGCCCAAACCACATCTCCAACAACCGAAACCCCTAAACCTGCGCTAATTCCTGCGGCTTCGGAAGACTGTATGTGCGATCGCATCTCTTTACCCGATCGCACTTCCATTCCCGGCCCGAATATCCCTGAAAATACCCTCAACGGTACTGACGGTAAAGATACTCTAACCGGCAGCGATATTAATGACATCATCAACGGTTTCAACGGCAGCGACTTGCTAATTGGCTTATTCGGCAGCGACAATATTTACGGTGGTCTTGCTAGCCCAGTTGCTGTCGGCGCGGATGCAGATAGCGACACTATATTTGGCAACGAAAATAACGACTACATCGTCGGTCATGCTGGCAATGACATTATTTATTTAGGTAAAGATAATGATGTGGCGATCGCAGGCAAAGACAATGACGTAGTTTGGGGCGACAAAGGCAACGATACCCTGCTTGGCGATGAAGGTAATGACAGTTTATTTGGCGGCACTTCTGATGCGTCTGACGGCGACTTGACAGGAAAAGATTTGCTTTTTGGCAATAACGGCAACGACGTTTTATACGGGCAAGAAAGCGAAGATACTCTTGCTGGCGGCGAGGACAATGATACCTTACGCGGCGGCAAAGATAACGATATAATTTGCGGCGATTCTGGCAATGATTTGCTGTTTGGAGATTTGGGAAGTGACACCATCTGCGGCGGCGACGGCGAGGATACGATTTTGGGAGATATTGACAATATCGCGATGGATGCTAGCAGTCAAAAAAATTACCTTTGCGGCGGTAGTGGCAATGACTTAATTTTTGGCAATCAAGATGCCGATCAATTGTGCGGCGGTGACGGTAGCGATACTCTGTACGGCGGCAAAGGTGACGATATTTTGATTGGGGGAATTGGGGATGACTGGTTGATTGGAGACTTAGGAAACGATAGCCTGCAAGGAGGAAGCGGACGCGATTACTTTTTCTTGACTGCGGGAGAAGGCGACGATGTAATTGCTGATTTTACGCAAGGTGAAGACTTGCTAGTGTTAACAAGTGGCTGGAAGTTCGATCGACTCAGCATCGTTCAAGAAAACAGTGCTACCTTAATTAAGATTGCCAGTACAGGTCAAATTCTGGCTGTTTTGAGTGGAATGTCAGCAAGTGCGATCGGACAACAAGACTTTACCATAATTTAAGAAACAAAAGGTGTGTAAGCTGTTACGCATTTAAACCACCGGGCGGGGCCTGTAGGGTGCGTCAGCTAGAACACTTACTGGGCAAGGGAAACGAGAAAGGGCTGACGCACCCTACAATACTATTTTAAATGCGTAACAGCTTAGTAAGGACTTTAGTCCTTAGCAGCCAACACCTCATCCATGTCAACATTTCGACTCTTTAACTCTGCTTTTAAGGAAATTGGCAAAACTACTAACACATCCAAATACCACCACCAACGTTGAGGAATAATAGCTTCTGCTTTGCGGATTTCAGCTAAATTGACAAAGCGCGACAACTCCTGATAAAAAACGTTTACGTGCTCAATTAGCTGCCGATCGGCTTTGGTGAGTAATATCTTTTCTTCTTCACTCAATTGAGATTCACTTTCGGCCAGGCGATCGCGAATTTGCAGCATTTCTAAGTGTTCTGCACCGCTGACATCAGGAAAGTCAACACTCGCGCAATAGTTTTCTAACACAGAATTCATAATTAAATTGCACTGCCTTTTCATTCATCTCACTCCTAGACGCAGGGATAGTCAGAAACCGGGTTTTTTAGGAAAATATTTCGTTGTAGCCCGAAGATTAGACCTCTTGCAAAAATCCTTTTAATCAAATTCTGGAACGGGCAAGATGCCCATTCCACAAGAAAAAAAATT